>CAVJCY010000015.1:0-44287 GCA_963648145.1 bacterium
GGGACAATTTTTGACCTGGTAAAAAAATAAAAGGAGGAAAATATGACAAAGAAGCTCTACATTCTGATTACATCAATCATCGGAGCCGTAGCCACAGGAGCAAGTGCAATTGTGACTTATTGCCAGCCGTCGTATGCAGCGGGAATTGTTGCTGCAATCGGAATTGGCTCAACTGCAATTGTGGAGATTTTGAATCTTTTTGTAAAACCAGATGATTCAAAATAACTATAAAAAAGGAAGGAGAAAAAAGACAAATGAAAAAACTATTTACTGGTTTATTTCGTGCAGCCCGAAAACGTCTGATGACAACCGACAGCGACCTGGGAATATTCCGAACAAAGCTCAATGAGCTTGTGGAAAACAAGGATAAACTCAGCGACGAAGAAATCTCGGCAAAAGTCGAAGAATTAAAAGGTTTAACAAACGACCTGCCGGACGGTGACGAAAAAGCAAAACTGGAGCGCTTTCTTGATGATTTTAACGCAGTCAAAGACCAGGACGCGGCAACAGCAAAAGAAGCAGCCTCAATGGTTTCTGATGTTTTTGAAAAACTCGATAGTGCAGCAATGAAAGACGTGCCGGAAGCAGAACCTGGCGCAACCGATTCTGAACCTGCCGTAGAAGAAGAAAAAACAGAAGAAATTGCAGAAGAAACAAAAGCACCCGCCAAAGAAGCTGAAACAAAAGATGAAGAATCTAATCAGACTCATAGCCTTGAAGAAATCTATCAGTTCATCCGTAAGCGTATGAACGAGGACAAAGGTACAGAAGACGGGGAAATAGAAGAGACTAAAGGCAAAACAAAACCAGAAGAAGTGACAGACAAAAAGGAAGACGAAGTCGTATCAGACCACGCCGCCCCGATAATTCCAGTCACAATGAACAGCAGAGCAAACAAAGGCAGCCTTGGTGCCTTGTTTGAAACAATCAAAAGAGGAGAAAGATAAATGGATTCTAATCTTTCATTAGCAATCGGCTTTAAAGGCCAGCAGAAAATCAACGCGGCAGCCGTACCAATGCAGGAAGGTTATTTAAAACTCGGTGGCATTGTAGACAGTACAGAAACAGCAGGCCTAGCGTTTGGACTTGTAGTTTCTGCAAACCCAGACACCCCGGACCAGTTCACAAAAGGCTGTGCTTCAGGAAATGTAGTGCGCGGAATTTGTGTATTTGATGACGCAATCGCACAGAACGCGCCGGCTCATCCAAATACATACCTGGCAAATATGCCATGTGCCGCACTTAACCACGGCTTTATGTGGCTTGAAAGCTGGAAAAAGTCAGCAACAGGTGCAATCGACCCTGCAATCGGCTGCCAGGTAATTTACAACAAAACCAGCGGAGAAATTGAGTTCTTGGCTGCCGCAAGTTCAGCACCAGACGGCTGGGCAGTTTTAGAAAATGCTTCGGTACGCAGTTATGACAGCGACAACGGCGCACTGATTTACTTAGACTAAAGGAGACATCAGATGATTATTGATTGTTCAAGAGAATTTAAACGCCTCGGCCGTGTAGCGTCTTCACTTGTAGGAATGAACGGCAAGGCAAAACAACTCCTCTGTGACGCAACGCTCCAGATTGGGCCTGCAAATGACCCGCACTACGGAGTGCCAGCCGGAGCCGTTCAAAATCCAATCTTTGTTGCAGACCACGCAGTACTCGGTAATATGATTGGAAACACATCGGAAATTGAAGCACTTTATAAAAGTAATCCTTACAGCGTAAATATGAAGCCTCGCTTTAATTTGAATACAGGAAAATATGACGTTGTATGTTCAAAAAGCGGAATCAAAAACTTTGTCGGAGATTCCGGCGAATTAATCGCAATGCAGACAATTTCACCGTGGAATGCTTCATTCTTCCCGGAAATCTTCCGTCAGCCTTTGCTCTACAGTCACGCCCGTGACCTTGTAAAACGAAAGACCGGAACAAATCCGTGGGGAGAAACTCAGGCTCTCCAGCTTGCCGCATACAGTGGCTGGGGAATGATTGACGGAGCGGGAACAGTTGGAGCAAACCTTAAAAAGAATGTAAACGTTCAGGGCGGAATGATGGTTAATCAGATTATTAACATCAAGATTTTCTTTAATTTCACAGTTGAAGAAATGAACCGCGCGCAGGGCAATAACGGCTCACCGTTTGCAGGCTCACTGATGACAGAAAAACAACGCTATGCACAGTATGTAATCGATATGATTAGCGATTATTTGACATACTACGGCAACAGCGAAACAAACACACCAGGCTTATTTGACGTAAACGGCGAAACAGTATGGGCGGGCGACACACTGTCAGAAATTGCAGCCGACACAACTGTTACAAACAAAGGTAACAAGATGTACACACAGCTTGCAAAAATCATCACAGATTTTATGGACGCAAGTTACAACAAGTTCGATGTAATCCGCGTAGCAATGGCTCCGGCAGCATACAACATTTTGACTTCAACACCGTATAGCGAAGCATACGACGCAAAGTCACCGCTTGCAATTTTTGAAGAAAACTTTATGGCAGGCGTTACAAAGAGCGGAAATAAAGCAAAGATTGAATTCTATGCAGACCCGCTCCTCGCCGCTAATACAGACTTCAGCAACGACGGAAGCGACCGCCTTGTTATTACAGCACCAGAAGTTGGAGCCGGACCAAACGACGAAAAACAGGATTTACTCCTGCTCGGCGTTCCGCTTGAAAACTTTACATATCCTGTAACACCAAATAGCTACGACCAGCAGCACGCAGTTCTCCGACGATTTGCCGGAGTTTTTGCGCCGGTTGCCTCAGCCGTAAAAGTTTATACAGGCTTTGGAGTTTCAGCTTAGCAAAAGCTATCTGATTTAATACCAGCAAACCGCAGGACACCGAAAAACAGGACCTGCGGATTTAATTTTTGAAAATAAGGAAGCAAGAAAAATGAGTAAATACATACAGTCCTTTTATCAGTATCCGGTTACATTTTCCAGCATTGAAAAAACATTTCCTGCCCGCGAAGCAGACGGCGAAATGAGAAATCTTGCTGAAATTTCAGACCAGGACTTAGAAAAATTGCAAAACAGTGAGCCTTTCTTTAGGGCTCTTATCCGTCAGAAAAAATACAGAATATTAAATCACATTCCTGAAAGCTACAAACCGGCGTCGGCACAGATAAACGAAGCGCGCGACGAAGCAGCGGCAGCAAGACAGGAAGCCGATGAATTACGCGCAAAACTCGCTGAATACGAAAAATCAGAACCGGCAGAAAATCAGACAGAACCAGAAGTTCAGAAAGAAAGTGCAGAAAATAATCTTGATTCACTTTCTTATAAAGAACTTCAGGACCTCGCAAAGGAAGCCGGAATTGAATATAAGAATGTAAAAAAAAGCGACTTAATCGCCGCCCTTTCAAAATAACGGAGTAAATATGACCAGAACAGATTTTTATTATAGTGACAATTTTCCGACCTTAACGGATTCAGAAATAAACACAGCGTATGAAACTGTACTGGCCATGTTTTCCGGCGTAAATCAATTATGGAATCCGCTGGACAGCACGACACGCGAAGCAAAGCGGAAACTATGCATAAACTTACTTACCGCCTGGTTTTTGCTAGACACAAAACCGTCAAGCGCGGCTGGAGTATTGGGTAACGGCGGAATGGCACTGAGTTCAAAATCAATAGGAGGAACTTCTCTGAGCTTTTCCGATATGGAAGCACAGGACGGCCTAAAACAGTTGAACTCTAATATATTTGGCCAAAAAGCCTTATTAATGATTCAGGGAGCACCAGAGAGGTTCGGAATCTATGCTTGATTTTAAGGCGGGAATGCAAGATTCAACGGATACTAAAGAAATCCAGGAATTCGCACGCAAAGCAGCGGCTGAAATTCTGGTTGGTTTTCCGTCAGGGAGGCAACACGTACCGACACACCACAAAAGCGATAGAGAAAAACCGAATGCAAAACGGCGCGGAAAACTTGAAACAATCGACCATGGCGACATCAGGGACGAAGAACCGATTGACACCGCGGAACTTGCTAAAATGCTGAGTTTTGGAACAGACAGAATTCCTGCGCGACCGTTTTTAGAAGACGCAATCAAAAGCAAAAAAGATGAACTGGACGCTGAAATTAAAAATCAGATTCAGAAAGTAAAAAACGGCGGACGGGCAAACTGGGACAAAGTGGGAACAATGGCGGTTGGTGCGGTACAGGAATTTGTGCGCTCCGATTATTATAAATCGCGAGTTCCTAACAGCAAAAATACTATTGAATACAAAGGTTCTGACACGCCTTTAATTGACGGCGGAGATTTAGTCAACGCCTGCGTTTATTTGATAAAGGACGCAAAATAAAAACAAAAGGAAATTAAAATGGCGGGAATTTACGGAGATTCACTCATAGCGTGGCCGGAACAGCAGCAGACATTCCAGACATATTCGATGACACCGAAAATCAATGCCGGCTGGACTATAGACGAAGACAGCGAACAGACAATAGTGGGAATTTTTCAGCATACGAGGGGAAAACAACTAAAAGACAGCAACGGAAATCTGATTAATTCAGAGGGCGGTGAACTGTGGACTGCAAGCGGCGGACAAGACGGCCGTTTTATAAAAATTGAAAATAAGGTATTCCGGCTTAATGTTTCAAACAACTGGAGCAAAGAAGGCGGTTTTTACAGATACGGATTAGAAATGGTGGTGGGTAACAATGGAACTGAACACGACAACACTACGTGGAATTTTGGCCGCGATACTTTCAATTGACGAAAATCACGTAGTGCCAAAACAAGGAAACTGGTGGAATCCTCAGCAGGCAAATGCAAACATTGAAAACTGGTGCGCATTCCAGATAAGAAGTAACAAACCGCGGACAGCCCCTTTTTATAACGTTGGCAGAGAAGAAAACGCAAAAGTAAACGGCGCAGCAATTCTAAAAACAGCAACTATTGATTTACAGTTTGTAGGTCCTCAAAGCGAAGACTTAGCACAAAATGTAGCATTATGGTCAATGCGCTCTGACGTTCAAAAACAGTTCAAACAGGTACGCGGTGCCGTTTTATACGACGGTGCAGAAGCCATAAGCTCTATTTTTTCACAGGAAGGGAACAACACAGTCACGGCGTGGAACACAACGCTTCAAGTTTTATGGTACAGCGTATTAGACACAAGCCAAGGACAAATGCCCGCGCTTATTTTTAATGGGAAAATAATAAACAAATAACTATAAAAAAAAAGGAGGACAAAATGTCTGATAATTTTAAAGGTTCAATCGCACAAGTTAACGTAAACTTCCCGATTGAAACCGTAATTGAACCAATAGCCGGCGAAAATTACAGCAAAGCGGTTATTTATATGCCGCTTTCAAAAGCCAGCGAATATCTGCCAGGCATAGACTTGCCGTCAGCAGGAACAAAAACAGAACTTGATTCAAGTAATTATGGAACATTAACTGGAGATTTATTAAAAACCTGGCTTGTTCCATTTTTTACATCAGCACAGGCTGCAGAAGTCTGTGTCGTAATTTTTGACGACACAGAGGGCGCAACAGCAAACACACTTGAAAACGTATATGAGTTAACAAAATATTACGCTTATTTCAAGTTCGCAATTGCAGATTTAAGTTCATACAACGCTTTACAAGTCAGCCTATGTAACCTTTGCGCAGCAGATACACTCTACTCGCGCGTATGGATTGGCACCAGTGATTCAAACGTTTTAACAAAGAACTCTGTACTTGTTGAATCTTTGAACGGCGCTTCAGGAAGTTATCGTTTGGTTTATAACCCAGATGAAACAATTAACGCGGCACTCGCTCAGCTTGGAAAAACATTAAGCGTAGCAAATGCAACAGGAACGCCGGTAGGAAATAGCGTTGATATGGTGGGCTTTAATACAATTTCAGCCAGCGGTAGTTTAGATTCAGAGAACAACAGAACAAACCTTACAGCAACGCAGAAAAGTGCTCTTGATGACCAGAAAATCGGCTATAACACATTTGTAGGCGACGGAACTGAAAACGTTGTAACAGAGGGCAGCCTTTATAGCAACGGAGACTGCGTCGGCGCAGAATGGGTAAAAGCCTATATAACTTATATGTGCAAAGTAAAAACTGCAAACTTAATCAGCGCAATGAACAAGTTCAGAAACAACGCAACATATCAGGCTATTCTTTTACTTTTAACAAATCAGGTAAAAGGATTTATTGATATGGGCCGTCTGGATAATTTTAAACTTACGGCGCCGGTTTTTGAAGATTTAACAACTAGCGGAGATACAATCACAGTGCCAAACGCATGGCAGGCTGACTACATAGACAATGTCCGAAGCGTAACAGTTTACGGAACATTGTATCTTACTCAGCCAACAAGATAACGGAGGAAGAAAATGGCAAAGCACTCAATAGTCGCAGCCGGTCAATTTACGGTTACATTAACGCATCCACTATGGAACGGCGGAACACCAACAACAATCGAAGGCTTTAAACTTGAAGGTCAAATGATTCAGGCTCAGCAGGCAATGGATTCTTCAAAAATTGTTGCACTGGCTAACGGCAATACCGTAACAATTACAAACAATAACGGAGCCGGAACGTTGACATTTAATGTAGTCAAGACAAACACAACGGGCGACATGGTAACAATCGCAAACTACTTAAAAGCAGCCGGAGACAGTGTAGGAGGAGCAATCCGAATTACACAGGAAATCAATGGTTCAACAGAAGGTACAACATTTGTAGCTTGTACAGTAAAGAGTTGTCCTCCATTGAATATTCAAGGCAACGACGCCGCAGATTACCAGGTTGTATGGAATTACGGCGAATCTGTGCCAGATTCTGTAGAAGAAACAGAATAAGAGAGCGGAATATGGAAGCATTAAAACTAAACCGAAAAGATTATATTGAAGCATTGCAGCAGGTCAATGAAGCAAGTACACAGGGGGCATATCTTGCACGCTTTGAAATCAGTCTGCCAGACGGAATAAACACAGCGAATACCTTAGAAATTTGCCGCGTTATTCAAGACCCGACAATGGACGCTAGAATTCATTTGATGAGAGTTTGTCTACGCGGACGCAACGTAGAAGTAAAATGCCCGAATGGTGAAGTCGAAAAATTCTGTATGAGCAACATTGATGACAACCTGGAAGCGTTCCCGCTTTTTGTAAAAGAACCGCTGGCACTGCTTGCAATAAGCGACGCAATCTACGGACATATCCTAAAAAAATCCGTGCGGCTCTCGAAGCCCAGAACAGCAGCCGCGAAGACGGAATAAAAGAATTAAGAGTTCAGAACGTAATCGATAAGGCCTGCCAGAACGGTTACCTCTGGCTCTTTTATTCTTTTTGCAAAGATTACTCAAGAATTCCCGTTGACTTAGATGATATGTTAAACGGGATTTCTTGCACCTGGGCACGAAACAAAATAGAGGAAATATACAATGGCGAATAAAAACGGCTTCTTCGTTTCACTCGGACTTGAAGTAGACAGCAACAGCTTTGACAAAGGCCATAAAGCAGTCATAGGCGTAACATCACAAATTACAAATCTCATATCAGCGGCCCGCAATGCTTCTGTAGTTCTTGGCGTAATGGCATACAAAGAGGGCGCATTATATTCCCAGCAAACGAAGACTGCAACCGCAATGAATACGACGGTTGAAAACCTGAATAAATGGAAAGCGGCCGCAAAAATTGCAGGACTTAGCGCAGACAGTTTAATAAGCTCTATTCAAGACCTTTCCGGTGTATTAAATCATATGAGGCTTGACGGTTCCGGTCTTGAAGAATATTCAAAAAAACTCGGAATGATTGATTCTTCAATAGACATAAACGCACTTCTTGACCCGAATCTTGACACTTCCACAGTTTACCAGCGGATTTTAGAAGCCGCTCAAAAAGCATACAACGACGCTGCAGATGACCAGAAAAAAAGAAACGTATTAACCGCCGTCGGAGATTTGCTCGGTTCTTCCGGACAGGGCTTTTTTATAGAATTAATGCGCACCGGGCAAACCGTTTCTCAAGCCTTGAATGAAGCAAGCCAAACACAAATTGTCACCAATGAAGAAGCAGACGCCGTATCAGATTTCAACCGGCAGAAAAACAAACTTGACGTTCAATTTGATTCTATAAGTGCAAAAATTGGCGTTGAATTTTCAAAATCAATGATAGAACCGTTAACAGCATTAAATAATATAATCCAAAAGCACATGCCGGACATCTCAAATTTCATAGAAACAATCGGAACAAACCTTGCAACGCTGATGGTTTCTTTTATGGAATTGTGTTCAGTTTTAGAGCCATACATAAAAAAGGCGGCTAAAAGCGCGGGCTATTCTATTAATTCAGCCTTAGACTTAGCTTCTAAAGACACGGAACAGATTTCTGGCGGAATAAAACAAATTGCAAACGGCGACACAGCGGGAGGTTTTAAAACCATTTTCTTTGGTTCTGATTTTGACCAAAAACTCGAAAATTACGCAGCCACTCACGGGAAAGATGACGGATTTATCGAAAGAGTTAATGTAGCTGCCCGAAGTCTGCCACTTACTAAAATGTTTTTTCAGGCAGGCGACGCCGTGGCCTATAATCTCGGATTTATTGACGAAGAAGAAGCCGACGCTTTAGCAGCAATAAGTGGTAACTACGCCTTTAGCTATGCTACTGGCGGCAAAACATTAGTTGAATGGAAAAAAGAAACTGAAAGAGAACAGGCACAAAAACTAACAGGAGAACTCACTGGGCAAAAGTTTTTGACCAAAGAAGAAAAAGAAAAAAAGGCCGCAGATTATAATAAAACCTTAAGCACTCAAGAAAGAAAACAAGAAAGACAGACAGCCGGCGAAATTTCAGATAAAGCAAAAAGTGGAAATTTAAGAGTTGAAGACATAACAGGAAACGGGCAGTATGCTGAATTTTTAAAAACCGCAAATGAAAATTACACTTTTAATATCCAGGATTTGCTGGGTGATGATTTATACACAAAATGGGTTATGAACGCATACGAACAGCCACAGTTTGATTTTCCAGGAATAAAAAACGGGCTTGCAAGTCCAATTGTAACGTCACAGGAAAAATATCCAAAAGCAGAAATTCAGGAAGAACTCCCGGACAATCCAGAACCTCAGGAAAAAACGTCTGAATTCAAACACAGCAGTTCAACAAATGATAAAAAAAATAAGAACCAGAAAGAGCAGACAGAAAAAAAAGGATTTTTTAATTCTGTTAAAAAACTATTTTCCTATGAAAAACCTGAACTAGAGGAAGATGAAACAGAGAGCAAAATAAAAGGAAAAATTCAGGACGGAATTATAGCACCAGGCGGACACGTAACGCAGGTAGCACCTGATGATTGGGTGATAGCCGCCAGAGATTTAGGAAACGTAGCGCGGGCCTTTGTGCCTCATTCCTACACACCGGCAGCAGGCGCGGCCCAGTACGTTATAAATCAGACGTTCAACATCAGCGGAAGTAATGATATCCCGCAGATTTTGAAACAGCAGGCCTACAAAGGAACGCAGGAAGGACTCCAGCAGATAATCGCAGCAAGCGGCCGAAGACTTCAATTAATGAGCGGGACACTATAGGCAAATAACGGGACAAAAACAATAAAAAAGAGGACAAGGAAAAATGGACGGTTTACAAGTTCAAATTATAAGCGGTGCAGCGGTAGCAATAAAATCTGCAAAAGAAATGCTATCAACTCCCACTCTTATAAACACAGACATAACGCAGGGCGATATTTATTCTCTGCCTTTAGAATGCGAAACATACCAGCAGGAAGGAAGCGCAGAGGTTTCTGAAAGTTTAATTCTGATTTACAACGGAAAAGAAAAGGTTTCTGACAACGTAGCACCCGGAGCATATACATGGAGCATTTCCGGCTACATTCCGGGAATGCCAAGCGAGATAACAAACATCTATACACCTTTTGTCAGACAGAATACAAATATACTTCAAAACTGGTTCAAAAAAGGAGCAATTCTAACTTTTAAGGACATAGAATGTAAACTTCATAAAAAAGTTGTAATTCAGAGTTTAAAAGTTTCTCACATAAAAGACTGCCGAAATAAAATGCCATTTTCTATGACCTTAAAAGAAATTAACACAATGGACGACACAACCGCAAGCCTTAGCCTTGCTATGCAAAACGCACTGCCGGCAACAGGTTCTGCACTGTTAGGCCTTGCCGCAGGTTTTGGAATAACAGCAACTTCAATTGTTGCCGGACTGTAAAAAAAAATGACTATAAGGACATGAGGGAAGTAAAACAATACGAACTAGTAGAATGGCCAAGTGCAGAGCTTTGTGAAAGTTTTTCTTTTGAGGCGAATGCTACAGCCGGAATCTTCACATTTTATTTTAAATGGATTAACAATCGCTGGAACTGCTGGGTAACTTTACCTGACGGCACAAAGCGGGAAGCAGGCGTACAGCCAAACATTCATAACTGGACCGGCTTTAGTGAATACGGGCTTTATTTCAAAACTGATTTAAACAACATAAATTATAATTCTTTATTTTTAACGGAGCTTTATATCCTGACATGGCTGTAAAATTCAACAGAATTATAAATTTATATTTTCTCAACACTAAAGGAATAATAACCAAAAAGATAATTACGCCAGTTCACGGGCGAAAACCGTCAATAACTTTAAGTGGACAATATGCCGGCGGTTCATTTATTCCGGCTTTTAACATAACTATAAAAAATCTGTACCTTGACCTTAGCGGAAACACAGAATACAAAAAACTGAAAGTTGAAGCGGGTTACCAGAATAATTTAATTTCTTTTACTGGCGACATTGTTTCAATGGGAATAGAACAACCGGGGCCGGAGGGAAGCACAGTCATTCAGTGCCAGCAGGGAACTACAGAAGATTATCTGAGTAAAACCATAAACACCGAATACAAACAAGGAGTCGGGCTTTTTAAGATAATGCCAGACTTAGCAAAAAAACTGGGACTTGACCGTGCAGTTTTTCAAAATGCAGAAATTCCGACATGGGCACTTCCAGAAGGAATAAGCGTCAACGGCACTGTAAACGAAGCAATACAAAAAATTAAAAATATTTTTTCACAGAAAAATCTAGCCGTTATGGTACGCAATAAAGAGCTTTTAGTTTATCAACTTGGAACGACACTCCCCCCATCCGGCGTGATAAAAGAAATAAAGTTTTTGCAGTCTCCACCACAGCAGAATGTAGGAAGCGCAGGCGGTGCAAACTATACGGAATTTATGGCTCCCTGGCTTCCGGGTCTAACGCCCGGCGATTATGTACGTTTCCCAGTCTGGGCGTATATAAAATATTTTAACAGCGTAAACTCGCTGACAAACACAAACATAATGAACGTAACAAAACTCGTTTTTAATTTTTCAACAACCGGGGGCAATAATCAGATGACTGTAGGAGGAATAAGAGTGGGGGGAATAAAATGACACCTTCAATTATAAATGCAGACCAGTACGATGACAGAAGCCTTATAGAAAGCATAATCAATTCATATTTTATTATTGATTATGGTTTTATAAGCGGAGTAAACACAGATAATACGGTTAATGTTATTCACGCAAAAAAACTGAAAGCAAGGACAGGAAATTCACTGCCAGAAACCGTAACAAAAAACATTGAGGTTCTGACATTCAGCACAAAAGGACTTTCAATTTCTGTGCCGTACGAAAAGGGCGATAAAGTCCTGCTTTTAGGATTAAAAGATTTTGTAAAATCTGTAGACAGCGTAAGGCAGGCAACAGAAAATTCTTTTTTTGTTCACTATGACCGCGAAACAATGAAAGCACTGCCCCTAAGCATTTTTAACAGCGATGCAAAAATCAAAGTAGAAGCAAAAGACGGAAACCTTACAATCGGCTGTTCAAAATTCAGCATAACAAACAGCAGCGGAAGTGCAGCTCTGGAAGTAACGCCATGAAATATATAGCAGTGGAAGGCTGTCAGCTTCAGCTACAAACTGGCACCGGGAATATTTCAGTTACGGGAACTACCAGCACCAAAATGAAGTGCGGAGGCAAAGCAGCCTATAAAGAATTGAAATTTAAAATAAGCGGCTATCTTGGCGGTTCCATAACCAACAGCGACGGACAAGGGAGCGGAAGCATTAATGCCACCGCACAGAAAGTAAAAATCGAAGGTAAGGCGGCAATTTTAGAGGGCGACACCAGTTCAACAATTACAATCACGGGAACAACAACAACACAGAGCGGAACAGTTAGCGTAACAGCAACCGACACCGTAAAAGTTACGAGTGCCGGACAACAAAAAGTAAAAGGAGCGTAAAAATGGATTTGAAGATGAAAGCCGAAGACATAACAGCCAGCACAGTAAGCTGGGACTGCAAAGTGACGCAGGGAATAGTGCCGATTATCAGCGGTGATGAAGAAAACCTGCAAAATGCAATTCAAGCCGCTTTTTTAGGCAAAGGTACCGTGCCACAGTTACCAGATGCAGGCGTACCATGGACAGATTATTTGACACAAAAAATAGACTTTGGAAGCCTTGATTATTACGTTCGCGACAGTTTGCAGAAAGCAGAAAAAGGGATTTTTTATCCGCTATATGACATTCAAGACGGCAAACTGACTATGAATATAGGAAAGCTAACACAGGAGGCTTAAAAATTGAGTTTTGAAATTAACGGCGAAACATGGATTCCAGAATCAGCAATAGAACACGCAAGTTCAATAATTGAAAAAATAAATCAGTTGCTGCAGGAAAACAACATAACAGATGATGACGGAACAATCCTTCAGCTTTCTCAAAATTATTCAAATGCGCTTTATTTATTAGCACTTGGAGACGGCGCACGCTTTGCTGATAACGACGCAAAACTAACGGCAGCAATCAACAGTTTTAATATTGAATTATGCGACGACACACAGCTTGAAAATCTTCTGCCGATTGCTGCCGTTTCAAGAAACCCCGGAAGTTACTCAACACTAAGACTGACGGTAACGGCAAGCTCAAGCGGAATCTGCACAATTCCGGCGGGAACAAAAGCACCATACAACAATGTAAACTTTGTAACACAAACCGACATTGTAATCAGTGCCGGAGCAAGCCAGATAATAGATACTGTATGTGACACGCTCGGACCGGTTGCAGTTTTGACGGGAGAAGTTACAGCGTTTGAAGACACAATCGCAAATTTAGAAAAAGTTGAAAACCTTGAAAGTTCTATACCGGGAACAGCAGCGGAAAGCACAAGTGAACTAAGAGAAAAAATCATTGCAGGCAATACGATAAAATACAGCCTTGACGGTTGCAAAGCCGCGCTGGAAGAATTGACTGGAATTTCATATGCAAGAATTTATTTTAATTACAATACCAGCGAAGAAATCACACTCGCCGGCGGTGTAGTTTTACAGCCACGCACGGCGTATATTGTAGTTCACGGTTCAAGTGATGAACTGGCTAAAGTTTATGCACAATATATGAATGCACCAACGCAAAATTCACCTGTCGCAAAAGGCTCATATTCAACAATAAATATTACAATCACAGCAGGAACGGGAGGTAAGGCGACTATTCCTGCAACGACAACAGTTACTTATAACGACATTACATACAAAATTAACGCGGCACTTACAATCAACGCAGGTAGCAGCGCGACAGCAACATTCACGGCAACAACAGTCGGCGCAAATAATATCCCGGCATACACAATAACAGCCTTAGACCAGACAATCACAAATGTAGAATCCGTAACAAACAGAAACGCTGCAATTCCCGGAACAAATGACCCTAAACACGTGCAAAACTGGATAACAGACAGCGGACAGGCAATTCCGATTTATTATGACGATGCACAGGAAAAAAATATCTTTGTAAAAGTTTATTTAAAGGCAGACGCCGAAAACAGCAATCAGGTAGAAAATCAGATTAAGCGTGATTTAATTTTAGCCAGCGCAAAATGGAAAATCGGTGAAGCAGTAACACAGCTTTTGACTTCCGCGCCATTTGTTGATTGTACCTACACTGATGTCGCATATACAGAAGTCAGCACCGACGGTACAACCTGGACGCAGATAGAAGAAATCGGATGCAATGTAATTCCCCGCGTTTCAGACGGGACAATCACAATAGAACAGCTGGAAGATGAATAAAAATGGCGATAGAAGCAAATAAATATTACCCAAAGCAAATGAACGGTCCTGTAATTTCAGCATTTGGAAATGCAAGAGATGAAGAATTCAGCAAGGCAGATTTTATAGAAAATTATCTTGCAAACCTTTCTATTGACACGGCAGAAGAAACAGAACTGGAAACCATCGGACGATTAATCGGATATTTGCGTCCATTAGTCCCGGAAAGTTTTGCAACTGAAAATCAACTGATTTTAGGTCCTGTTCCGATAATTCAGGACGCAGAATACGGACTTTCAAATATTGGACAACTAAGTGGCGGTCAATTTTCCAGCTTGAATTATACGTATTCAAATTTTATGGGCCTGGGATTATACAGAAAATTTCTAAAGTCAATGGCAACGCTAAAACGCTACGGAATCACACTTTACAGCGTAGACCAGATAGCAAAAAGCATTGATATAAAATACACAATCAGCTGGGACAAAAACAAAGACATTGTAATCACTTATTCAAATGCAATCGGTTATAAAAATGTCTGGATGTTAACACAACTATTCTACAGAATCGCGACAGAGCCGCAGGTTCTAATTAAATCAGGAGGAAACTAAAAATGATACCACAACAGACCTTTGAAAATTATGAAATATTCGGAGACAACGCAACAAAGACGGCTCCGGATTCTGCCAAATACGCCGCAGGCTTTCAGGAAAGCGATGTACTGCCGGCAGAATGGATGAACTGGGCTTGGAATAAAAATACAAAGGGAATTACAGATTTAAACGCTGGTGTAACAAGCATTGAATCAGAACTTGGCAATGTTGTAACAGCCGGAGGCGTTGAACCATCAAAAGATTCTAACGATCAGGTAATTAAGGCAATAAAATATTTAATTGAACAGGCTAAGGCTCAGGCAATTTTAGCAGCACACCCAGTAGGCAGCCTTTACTGGACAAGCAGCACAGAAAACCCTGCCGTTACATTTGGAGGCGGAACCTGGACACAGATAAAAGACCGCTTTGTTCTTGCCGCCGGAAGTAGCTACACACAGGGAGTTACTGGGGGAAGTGCAACAATCACTCTGACAACCGCACAACTGCCAAGCCATAGCCACACAATCGCGCATACGCACAGCTTTACACCAAAAGGAACTGTATCGTCACATACTCATAGTTTCACACCAAAAGGAACTGTATCGTCACATACGCACAGCTTTACACCAAAAGGAACTGTATCGTCACATACTCATAGTTTCACGCCAAAAGGAACAATTGCAGAGCATACGCACAATTTTACACCGGAGGGAACAATTTCTGCACATACACACAGCTTTACACCTGCGGGAAAAATAACAATAAACGCACATAACCACACGCTCAATAATCATACACATAGCTTTACACCAAAAGGAACAATTGCAGCACATACTCATAGTTTTACGCCAGCGGGAAAAATAAGTGGCGGTGCCTATACATTTAAAGGAACGGCAATTTCAGGAACAATTAACAGAGTTATAACACCATTTGTTAGCGGTGATACTGCAACTGTAACCGGTTGTTTTTCTTCTTCTACTCAGGATGGCTCAAACAGATTGGTCAATGATGGTACATGGGTGAGCAGGCTCTATTATACCAACGTTACAGCGGTTTTCTCTGCAACACCTAGCGGAACTATAACGACTACAACTAATCCGACCTTTACAGGCACAGCAGGAACCACAGGCAGTACAACTACAACATTCACAGGAACTGCCGGTACAACGGGAGCAGCCAGCGGAAACACATCAAACACAACTGCAACGGGTACATTCACAGGAACCGCAGGTACCACAGGAAGTACAACGCCGACATTCACAGGAACAGAAAAAGAAACAGCCGGTACCATTCCAGGTTTCACAGGGTCAGCAGGAACCACAGGCAGTACAACGCCGACATTCACAGGCACAGCAGGAACCACAGACAGTACAACGCCGACATTCACAGGCACAGCAGGAACCACAGGCAGTACAACTACAACATTCACGGGAACTGCCGGTACAACCGGCGGCAGCAGTGCAACAAACAGTGGAACCGTTGGCAGCGGAAGCAGCATTGATAAGATGCCTCCATACATTGTTGAATATTGCTGGACCCGAACAGCATAACAAACGGGAAGGAAGTATAAAATGACAGTAGAAATTCACAGAACAGACGGCTGCACAGAGTTTTTCACGACAGCAAATTATTTGACCGGGAAACCAGAAGACACACATCCGGCTATTTTATCATTTAAGGTTTATGCAGACAGCGGACGACTTTTGAAAAAATGGCGACGCCCCCACCAGTGCCAATATATCAAAAATTATAAACCGGAAGTTCAAGAATTACACCAAGACCCTCTGCAAACAGCACCAGCAGTAGAAACTTCAGAAACTACACAGGAAACAACTCAGAATTAAATTTTAATTCTCAAGATGTTAACAATTTTAGACGCCATCGCAGGTATAAAATTAATTATGAAAAAAACACCTGCGGTGGCATATTACTGCCACAAAATCGCAATCACAAACAAAAAAGAACTGTACGCGGAACTAGAAGACGCACCTATCAAACTAAGAGACTGGGCATTTTTATCAGACATAATCGAAGGTTTGAGTAACCAGGAACTAAGTCGAAAATACAAGAAATCACCGGCTAGAATTTCACAATGGAAACGCCGTATGTTCGAGCACTTACACGAATACGACCTGCACCAAAGACGGAAGTCCGCAGAAGAATATCGAGCATCGAAAAATTAATATCGAGCATCGAAAAATTAATATCGAGCATCGAAAAATTAATATCGAGCATCGAAAAATTAATATCGAGCATCGAAAAATTAATATCGAGCATCGAAAAATTAATATCGAGCATCGAAAAATTAATATCGAGCGGTGTATCTGTATATGAATTTGAATATGTATCTGTTAATGAATTTGAATTTGTATATGAATTTGAGAAAGTGGCGCAAAAATGCGCCAAGCGCTTTACGCGCTTATTTCTTTAGCAAATGCAAATAAATAGCGGTAGACAATGTCAGAAACAACAACAGGCAAGGTATCACCGTAAACGGACTTAATATGTCCGTCGAGCGGCTGCAGACGGTAATAAGTGCCTTTATACTTAAAAAACAAACCTTTCTCAGAAACACAAATCAGGCCGTCAACACAAGCAAGGTCACTGCCAGGAATGTAAAACTGCGTACTCTGAAAAACTAGACAGCCCTGCCGGTCAAGACGACGAGAAAACTGCGCGCACAGAATATCATCCAAATCAGCGGGAGGTGCCAGATAGAACGCGTCATCAATTGCAGGCGGAATTGAATATTTTTTATTAAACCAGGCTATATATTCAGATAACGCAGCATTTGCCGCTTCAACAGTTTTGATTCCACGGGAATAAAACCACTGAGGAAGCTGTCCTTGGAGCGTTCGCCACATACGCTCAACTCGCCCCTTTGCCTGCGGAGACCACGCCAGAATTTGATTAATATTCAGTTCAGACAAAATGCGCTGCCATTGGGTGCGTTTTTCGTGCAGAGCTTCGAGTTTTTCCCACGCAGCTAAATTTTTATCGCGAGGCGTAACACAGAAAATTGCTGCCCTGTCAGAATAAATCTCGCGAGCCAAACCATAGCTCAAAGCCATCTGCCGTAAAATTTCAAGATAGCCATATAAACATTCATTTTTTGTGATATAAAGACCGGTAATTTTTCCTGTAGCGTCATCAATAGCACCAACCATACAGTATTTATTTAAATCACCGGATTTATAAAACCAGGCGAAAGGCGTACCGTCAATTTGAATTAAATCGCCTTCACATTCACGACGGACACGCGGACGGTGGATTTTTTCCCGACGTTTAATTTTATGAGCTTCAGGGGATTTTATACCGTACTCTTTCAAAATTGAACACAACGTCGGATAACTGATTTTTATATTTTCAGATTCCTCAAGACAATCCTGAAAGTAAGAGAAATTGATGTCTTTATATTCACTAGCGTACAAAGCCGCAATATGCTGGCGCACAGATTCTGAAATACGATTTACAGCAACACGACCGCGGTTCTTATTCTCAAAAACAGAATCTCCCTCGACCAAATATCGTTTTTTAAGAAGCGACAGCCAGGTCATAGAATACCCGGTAGATTCAGCAGCTTGACGAAGTTTGTACTTGCCAGAAGCAAGTCCCCGAACATAAACAGCCAGCATTTTCTGGCGAAAGTTAGTACTAGAATTTTTCATGCTGTGATGTTCGGCTTTGCTCTGCCGAAAACTTGAGACCCACATTCTACTTTTTTTTAGCTTTTATTCTACTTTTTTTTAGTTTAAGTAAAAGATTTTGGTTGACACATTTTGAATTTGCTGTAAAAATATTAAGCTTGAGGTTAAAATATTTATAATGACAAAATCAATTTATCCGGTTTTATTAAAAGAAAAAAATCTTCCGTTTTATCTTACTGGAATTGGGATTTCTGATCCGGAATATCACGTTTATCGGGAAAATGGTCTTACTTCTCATCAGTTTCTTTTTACAAAAAGCGGAAAAGGTGTTTTAAAAATTAACAGTGAAACTTTTTATCTAGAAGCCATGGATTTTTTATATCTTCCGCCTTGTGTACCTCACGAATATTTTCCGTTAAAAGATGACTGGCAGACTTGCTGGTGCGTTTTTCGTGGACAGAATATTTTAGAAATTATGAAAGCACTGGAATTTGAAGAATTTTTTATAAAAAAAATGACAGAACCTGAAAAAATAGAGCAAATTTTCATGAAAATATTTAAATTGTCTGAAAAATCAGACAGTGGAGAACTTTGTTCACAGTACATTTATGAATACATCCTCGCTGTAAAGAATTTTTTTTACGAAAATAAAACGATTTTGCAAAATCCTGTAATTAAAAAAACGCTTGAATTCATTGATTTAAATTATAAAAAAGACATTACGGACGAAGAACTTGCAGAAAAAGCCGGCTGTTCAATTCAATATTTCTGTAGAATTTTTAAAAAGACAATGGGAATGCGGCCTTTGGAATTTATTGCGCGCAAAAGAATTTCCGAGGCAAAAAATCTTTTAGACAGCACGGAACTTTCATTGAGTTCCATCAGCCAAATTTTGGGTTTTAACAGTCTGAATTATTTTGGAATGGTCTTTAAAAAATATGAAGGAATAAGCGCAAGTAATTATCGTGAAAGAGGACATTTGCAGGGATTATAAAGGGCAGAGTTACCTCTGAAAATTGCAATTTTTAGAGGTTCTCATAAAAAATCAGTTTAAAAATTTTAGAGTGCGTTTAAAAATTTCAGATTGTTTTATTTTGCTACAGACATAAGAATAATGTCAGGAAGTAAAAATGAATATGAAAATTCAAATTGATTTAAATGATGCCGTGACACTTGAAAATCAAAAATGGCGCGGAATGGGAATGGTAAGCGGAAATAATTCGTCAAGGCTGCTACTTGATTACAAGTGGGAACATCCTCAGAAATATCAAGAAATTCTTGAATATATGTTTACGGATAAGGGACTTGGAATTAATCACTTAAAAATTGAAATGGGATCTGACATAAATTCTTCATCAGGCACGGAACCTGCAACAATGCGTTTTGAAGACGAAAAAGCGGACGTTACGAGAGGGACCGGATTCATTCTTGCTTCAGATGCAAAAAAAATAAATCCTGATTTAACTCTTGATATGCTTTGGTGGAGCGAACCCTTGTGGGTAAGTGCTGCGGAAAATGTTTATGCCGCGCGTTATAAATGGTACAAAGGCAATTTGGTTTCTGCTTATGAAAAATTTGGACTTGTTTTTGATTACGTAAGCTGCACTCAAAATGAACGTGCAACAGATATAAACTGGATAAAATATCTTGCAAAAAGTTTAAAAGAGGATAAAGAAACTCCTTATGATTTTTCTAAAATCAAGATTGTTGCCGGTGAAGAAGTTTGTACCTGGCGCATTTGTGATTCAATGTTGAAAGATAAGGAACTTTGCGATGCAATTGACGTTGTTGGCAGTCATTATACTTCTTGGTCAACTCCAAATACAAAATATTTACAGCAGAATTGTGGCAAGGAAGTGTGGTTTTCTGAAGGTTCTTCGCCAATGAAATATGCAAAGGGGACTTACCGTTTTGACGAAGGTAACAGTGGTTTGACAGGAATTAACGGCGTTCTTGATATTGCAACGCGAATTATAACAATGTACGCGCAAGGTTCAATGACACTTTATGAATTTCAGCCAGTTGTAAACAGTTATTATGATGGAGTTACATATTGTTGCAAACAGTTAATTACCGCCAACGAACCATGGAACGGCAATTATATTCTGGACACCGGATATTATATGACACGCCATTTTAGTAATTTTATTCCAAAAGGATGGTGCATGATAAATTCCGGTTGTAATGGAGATGGAAAGGCAGGCGGAGATGGTCACGCAATTGTGGATTCAAAATATAATTATCTTACGGCTTGTGACGAGCAGACCGGAGATTTTTCCTGCGTAATTTGCAATACAACTAGTGAAAAAATCAAATACAGCTTTGAAACAAAAAATCTTAAAAGCGGAAATATTTATGTCTGGGAAACTCGTGGACCAGATTCTGTGCAAGATTCTTATGATGAAAATTACTTTAAGAAAATCAAAACTCTGAATTCAAAAAACGGAAAATTCAGTTTTGAAATAAATCCTTATTCAATTGTAACACTCACAACGCTTGATAAGGAAGATGAAAAAATAAAGCAAAATGTTGAGGGAGAAATTTTAAAACTTCCCTACACAGATGATTTTGAATACACAGAATATAATCAAAATTACCTTTCAGAACGCGGAAATGCTCCTCGCTATACGACAGATGAAGGCGGAGCATTTGAAGTTGTAAAGCTGAACGGAAAAAATGTTTTAAAACAAATTATTACAAAGGAAACTAAAGCAAATGAATGGGGCGCAACACCTGAGCCGGTCACAAATCTAGGGGAAGATCGCTGGTTTAATTACAGTGCTTCAATTGATGTAAAATTTACAGAAAATCCAGGGCTAAAAACTTACGCGGGAATTGGAATCCGATATAATCTTCCGGATCAAGGTAAAAACGGCTGGTGGCTTCAACTTTATGCAGATGGAAATGTTTATTTAAATCAGGGCTACAAAAGGCTTGCGACTGTAAAAACTGAACTTCAAGAGTGGAATAATCTGAAAATTTCTGCGTGGGAGGATGTTATTCAGATTTGTGTGAACGGTAAGGTTTTAATTCAAAATACCGCGCGGGAACTTTATTCAAGTTTGCCTTCGAGCGGTCGTGTCGCAATTTACAGTTCTTATGATCAAAACTATTTTGATAATTTAAAAGTTGAAAAAATTGATGGTTACGCAACGTACATTACTCGCTACGATGATTCTGATTTTTGCTTTAATTACAGCGATGGCTGGAAACATTCTTTGATGGATTCTTTTAAAAATCATAACAGGACAATTTCTAGTGGCAAAGTTAATTGTTCGTTTTCTCTTGATTTTGAAGGAAAAGGCTTTAATGTTACGGGCGTTTCTAAAGGCGGCACTTTGCTTGAAATAGAAATTGACGGAAAAGTCATAGATACAGCACGAAATGTTTATGGAACTGGCAGCCGCGAAATTTTATTTTCTGTGAGCGGACTTGAAAATGCAAAACACCAGGCTAAAGTTACAATAATTGCTGGCGAAATTAAAGTTGATACAGCGGAGGTTTTTTAGCAAAAATTGCTGAAAAATTGAAAGTTGCACCCAAAGTTTTACACAAAAAATCAGTAAATGTAATAAAAAATTCTAGTGTAAAATTGTGTTTTGTAATGATAAAATTATTCTGTCAGTTTTTCTGATAAGGATGGTTTTATGTTCCTGAATGGTAAAGACAGTTTGGTTTTTAAAAAGGGTAATGAAACTCTTTTGATTGAACCTTGGGGAAAAGATTCTTTGAGAATTCGGTCGACTCTTTCGCCTGAATTGAAAGATATGGCATGGGGATTAACTGAAAAAGTAAAAAATGATGCTGTAAAAGTTGAAATCGGGCAGTGGGAAGCATCCATTAAGCATGGTCGGCTCTCTGCAAAAATGAATTCTAACGGCGTTTTGTCTTTTTATAAGGATGATGTTCAGATTCTTCATGAATTTTTTAGAAGTTATGATCCTTCGGCAAGCAAGGAATCTGTTTGTACAAAAGTTATTGCCCGTGAATGGCGTGGTTTAATTGGAGGAGATAATAATTATAAACTTACCGTTCGTTTTGATCCGAATAAGGATGAAAAACTTTTTGGTATGGGACAATATCCTGTTTCTGAACTTGATATGAAAGGCTGTATGCTGGAACTTGCACAGCGAAACAGTCAGATTTCTATTCCTTTTGCAGTTTCTAGTCTTGGTTATGGATTTTTGTGGAACAATCCTGCGGTTGGTCGCGTAACCTTTGGTAAAAATATGACTGAATGGGTTGCAGAAAGTACTCAGGTTATGGATTACTGGATTACTGTTGGCGATACTCCTGCAAAAATCATTGAAAATTATACTGCGGCTGTTGGGCGTGCTCCTGTTTTGTCTAAGGATTATCTTGGATTCTGGCAGTGTAAACTCCGCTACCGAACTCAGGACGAGGTTTTGACGGTTGCCAGAAAATACAAGGAAATGGGAATTCATCTTGATGTGATGGTAATTGACTTTTTCCACTGGCCGCGACAAGGTGACTGGTGTTTTGATAAAGAATACTGGCCTGATCCTAAGGCTATGTGCGATGAACTTCACGCAATGGGAACTAAGGTTATGGTTTCTATCTGGCCTTCTGTTGATAAAAAATGTTCTCACTTTTATGAAATGCTGGACAAGGGCTTTTTAGTTCGCACTGAACGCGGTACAAATCAAACTTATGATTTTATGGGTGACTGTCTGACTTTTGATGCAACAAATCCAGATGCTCGTGAATATCTTTGGAATATCGTTAATAAAAATTATGCTGACTACGGTATTGATATGTTCTGGATGGACAATGCTGAACCTGATTTTAATGTTTATGATTACGGAAACTACCGCTATCAGTTGGGCTCGGCACTTTCTTGTTCAAATATTTATCCGCTTTATTACAGCAAAACTTTCTATGACGGAATGGTAAAAATAGGCAGAAAGGATTTTGTAAATCTTGAGCGCTGCTGCTGGGTTGGTTCTCAAAAATACAACAATGTTTTGTGGAACGGCGATGTTCAGTCTACTTGGGAATGTTTGCAGGATTCTATTTGTGAAGGATTGAATATCGGTCTTGCTGGAATTCCTTGGTGGACAACTGATATTGGCGGATTTATGTATGGAAATCCTGAAGATCCTGCTTTCGTTGAACTTCTTGAACGATGGTTTGAATGGGCCGTTTGGTCTCCAATTTTGCGTCTTCACGGTGACCGCGATCCTCACGATACACCTCCTCTTGATAAAGATCCTGAGCGCGGTTATGGTGGCGGTTATCTTTATACCGGTCGTCCTAACGAAATCTGGAGTTATACACCGGAAGCGCAGAAAATTATGGAAAAACAGATTAAACTTCGCGAAAGCATTAAAGATTATGTTTATGACGTAATGAAAGAAGCTAATGAAAACGGAAGTCCTGTTATGCGAACAATGTTCTACGAATTCCCGGAAGATAAAAAATGCTGGGATTTAAAAGATCAGTATATGTTCGGTCCAAAATATCTTGTTGCTCCGGTTTTGCATGCTGGAGAAACAAAGCGTGAAGTTTATCTTCCTTGCGGAAAATGGGAAAATATCAATACAAAAGAAGTTATTGACGGCGGAAAAACTGTAACTGTCGATGCTCCTATTGATCAGATTCCGGTTTTCTTAAAAAAATAAGGATTTTTGAAAAAGTGTGGGGAAACTTGCACTTTTTTCAAGATTTAAAAAAAAGCACGGTGAATTTTCATTTGCCGTGCTTTTTTTTGTTTCTAGAGGTTACCTTAAAGACCTTAAGGGAACTTAAGGGAAACTCTAAAAATTGCAACTTTTAGGTATCTTTGAACCCTTAATTTACAACGTTCTGAGGATTTCCCTGTAGCCAATGTTTTAAGTTTTCAAGTGCAATTTTTTGCAGTCGCAGGCGTGTTTCTTTAGGAGCCCAGGCAATGTGCGGGGTAATTATGCAGTTTGGACAATTTAAAAGAGGATTGTCTTTTTTCATTGGTTCTTCACTAACAACGTCGGCGGCATAACCTTTAATTTTGTGCAGTTTTAATGCTTCTGCAAGATCTCTTTCTACAATAAAGCCACCGCGCGCGGTATTTATTAAAATTGCAGATTTTTTCATTAGTGAAATTGAATCTTTATTGACTATATTTTTTGTCTGCGGTGTTAATGGCGCGTGGAGCGAAACAAAATCAGAAGTTTTTAAAAGTTCTTCAAACGAAACTTTAGGCGGCATATCCTGTTTTGGCGTTCTAGTACAGCAGATTACATTCATTCCGAATGATTTTGCAATTTGTGCAACTTTTTTTCCGATGTGACCGTAACCAAAAATTCCAAGCGTTTTACCGGCAAGTTCTGTTAAACTGTCGTTCCAGTAACAAAAGTCAGGAGATTTTGCCCAGTCTCCGTTTTGAACTGAAGCATTATGAAGAGAAACAAGATTTGTAAAATGCAGAATAAACGCAAAAACGTGCTGTGCTACGGCATCTGTAGAGTAGGCCGGAATGTTTGTAACCGTTATGTTATGTTTTTTTGCGGCTTCAAGGTCAATTACATTGTAACCGGTTGCAAGAACTCCAATGTATTTTAAATTAGGGCAGGCAGAAAAAACTTCTTCGCCTAAATTAATCTTATTCAGAAGAATGATATCAGAATCCCCGATGTGTTCTATTACTTTATCTGGAGGAGTGCGTTCAAAAACGGAAACGGTCATACCGTTAATTTTCCTAAAGGAATCCCAAGGGCAATCCCCCGGATTAACAGCATGACCGTCTAATATAGTTAGTTTCATATGTAAAAAGATGAATTATCCGATTACATCAACACCACAAGAGGTAATTGCAGCATTAATTGCATCTTCTGCACTTGCATCGTTATAGTCGACTAAAACCTGTGATTTTTCACAATTTGCGACAACGTTTGTAACTCCTGCAACAGCAGCAACAGCAGCTTGTACTTTACCTGCCGTTCCATCATCAAACATACCAACTACATAAATCTTTTTCTGCATTAGAATTTCTCCGAACTTTTTATACAGGGAACCTCTAAAAATTGCAATTTTTAGGGGTATCTTTAAAACAATTATACTTCACAATTCGTCGTAATTCAAATAAATAATTTTTATTTTTCTGATGATGATTCTGATGATTCAGCAATAGTGCTTTTGTTTTTCAGTTCTCCTGAAATTTCTGCAAGTTTTTCGTCTGTAAGAATATATTTTTTCTTAAAACAGATAAACGCAACTATAAGTCCAACAACAGGAATCAGAACCATTGTCATTCTTAAGCCAAGTTTTGCACTTTGAGAAACACTTGCAGAAAAATCAACGATTTTTTCAGCTTCACTGATAGTTGAATTATTAAGTTTTAAGATTTGCAGTGCCATAGAAGCAATGAAGATTGAAACTCCAGAAGCCAATTTTACGACAAAAGTCTGCATTGAGAAAATAACGCTTTCATCACGGCGTCCGTTTTTAAGTTCACCGTAATCAACAGTGTTTGCAAGGAATACAGTCGTCAAAATTGTAAACATTCCGTTTGCTGCAAAAATAAAGAATCCTGGAATAAACAAAACGTAAACATTGCCCATTTTTGTGAAGGTCAGGGCAAATAATGAAATGTATCCCAAAACTGCCATTATAAGGCTAATGTAAAAAATCTTTCTTGAATTAAGTTTGCAGGCATTTCGCAAAATCGGGTACAAAACCATCATAGAAAGAATCTGCATTGCACCTCCAAATGTATTGAACAAGGTATAGGCGTTATACCATGACTGTCCGCCAAAATCATATTTGAAAAAGTAAATTACAAGATTTGAAGTAAGATAAATTGAACAATTAATCAAAACAATCGTAATTACAATTGCCATTGCCTGATCATTATGAACAAGGGCTGAAAACATATCTTTTACAGAGGCTGTTTTCATATTTACAGTGGATTTTTCTTTTATGCTTACAACGCAGATTACTTCAAAAATTATGAAAATTACGGCAACTGCAAGTGTAAACCATTTAAAACCTATTCTTTCGATTTCTTTGGCAGAGGCATTAGTTGTGGCAAACGCTGTACCAAGTTTTTGCACACAAATCATTGTTATAACTGTAATGATTGCAGAACCGACACCCGAACATGAGCGGGCTAGAGTTGTAAGATTTTCACGTTCTTTACCGCCTTCTGTGAAAGCCGGAATCATTGACCAGTAAGGAATATCCATCATTGTGTATGTAACACCCCACATAACGTATGTGACTGCGGCATAAGCAACAAGACCGCCGGCATTCATTTTTGGTGGTGCCGCAAACATCAAAAAGAGTACAACTGCATTAGTTAAAGTTCCAATCAAAAGCCATGGACGGAATTTTCCCATTTTAGTTTTTGTTTTGGCAACAATAACACCCATAATCGGGTCATTAAAAGCATCAAAAATTCTAGCACCAAGAAGAATAATTCCCATTGCTGCTGCACTTACGCCAAGAATGTCCTGAAAGTAATACAAAACATAGCTTGCACTAAGCATGTATACCATGTCTTTTGCAATTGCTCCCAAACCGTAGGAACATTTTTCGCCTAATCCTAACTTCCTTTTATTTTCCATAAAAGCCTCCTGTTTTTTTTATGAAAGTTTCTTAAAAATCTGATTTTCAAAGTCAAAATTTTGATTTTTTAATTGTGCAAGAATCAAATTGATTAAAAAATTCATCTGCAAATCAGGTGAAACAACCTTGTCCATTTCAAGCATATCGCCTGATAGTGATAATTTTTGTGCGGTACTAAAAAGTGTGTGCATTACCGTAAAGTACAAAATGTTTTCTTGATTTTCATATTCTTTCTTGATTGATTTATCTTTTAAGCCTTTTTGAATTGCCTTTACGACAAAATCCTTTACAAAAGAAATTTCATTTTCATAATCTTTCATACTTTCGCTTACTACGTGCTGCCGGATTATGTAAGAGTCAAAAAAGTATATAAAACTTAAAAATTCTTTATTTGATTTGCACAAAATCACAAACATATTACAGATTTTTTCAAGTTGCTCCAGACCACTTAAATTTTCATATCCGGGAATTTTTACGGCAGGCAAAATAATTTCTTTCATCTGTTGCCAGGCCCAAATGGCGGTTCTGATTGCAATTTCTTCCTTTGTGGTGTAATAGCGGTACAGGGACGCAACTCCAATTTCCGCATCTTTTGCAATATCAGTCATTGCAATTGAGTCCATTCCATTTTTTGCAAAAAGTTTAAAAGAGGCCTGTAAAATTCTGTTTTTTCTTTGCAAAAGCAATTCTTCCTGTTCTTCTTTTCTTTTTTCAATTGCCGTCATTTTTACCTTCCTTCAGTTAGTTTTACAACTTTGAATGCCCCGTCATAAATGCCGTCAGCCTTGTTTTTTATGATGTTTTCGCACATATTGATGATTATGGTTTTGTCTTTCATCATCATTCTTATTAAATTGCACGTCATTTCAGGAGTTTCTTCTTCCTGAGTTCCG
This sequence comes from bacterium, assembly GCA_963648145.1. Taxonomy (GTDB): domain Bacteria; phylum Spirochaetota; class Spirochaetia; order Treponematales; family Treponemataceae; genus Treponema_D. Next base: position 27,775 of record CAVJCY010000015.1, read on the forward strand.
TCTCCGATTTCTGCAGAATGAATTGCACCCCACATTTCGTGTCCGCCAACGCGTCTGATAAATAGTTTTGGAACAGGATAAAACGAAAGTTCACTAGGTTTTGTGATAAGCACGTCACTTCCGCGCATTAAAAGATTGGTGATGTAAACGGCCGCAAAAATATCTTTGTTACAGAAAACGTGAATTCCTTTTCCGCTTTTTTCATCAATTGCCGAAATACAATCTGCTGCAAATGCAGTTTCTTCTTTCCAGTCGTTAAAATGAGTTTTACACAAACTTTCATCGTTTAACTGCGGAATTATTTTTTTCAGATTTTCCCAGACATTTTCATAGTCACCGCAATTTACATAAATGCAGGCTTTGTTTTCTTTTACATAAGGAAGTAAAGTTTTTATGATTGCCGCAAAAAATTCTCCCTGAGCACCGGCCCCACCGATTGTAAGAAGAAATCTTACTGGTTTTCCATTTTTTGAGCGTTCAATTCTGTTTTTACAGTCATTTTCAATATTTTCAACAAGTTCATTATCAATATAATGTCCCGTGTATTTAATTTCATTTTCTGGCATAGGATTTAAGATTTTTCCTTTTACAAAATTGTTTAATGTTCTGTATCCGTAATAAGCATTCCATGTCTGAACTGTATGCAAAGAAGATTCTGCCAAATGAAGAGCCATTGGCCAGTTATCAGGAATGGCGTTAACAACATTTGTCATTCCGGCGTGAATTGCAGCCTGAGACGGCCAGACATGAGTTCCAATCAACGGAATATCCTTTGGAATTTCTTTAAAAATTGTAGTCATCAGTTCCGCATTTTTTTGATCAGAAGCATTGTAAGAAAGTTTTTTAAATCCTTCGTAATTCATTGGTTCCCAGACGATTTTGTTAAACAAACTGAATTTTTGCGAAAGGCGCGAACCAAGAGAATAAAGGTCATTTTGATAGGAAATTATTTTTGTGCAGGTTGTTTGCGGAAATGAATTCAAATCTAGCCAAAGGGGAGTGTACCCTAATGCTTTTGCTGCACTCGCCATTGCCATAGAAATTCTGTAATGACCAAAACCCATTCGGATATTTCCGATGATTATAGGTTTAGAGGCAAGTTTTTTGAGTTGTTCTTCAAACGGAACAGAGGCGTTTTCGTCAATTACAATTGTTTTTACACCAAGAAAATCACCGATTATATCGTTTTCTTTTAAAGAAAGATGATAGATTTTTTCTCTGTCATCGCCAAATTTCTTTATAAATTTTTTTTGTGATTTACAAGCCTTTTTATAGTCACTTTTTTTGATTTCGTTATTGAATATCTGCATATCCTGCCTCCAGATTTAAAATGCCGTTGTATTTTCCACTTTTTGAGTGAATTTCATAAATATTTGTTCTTACAGTTTTTATACAGAAGTCTTCATTTTGATATTTTTTTAAAATTTCAGAAATTTCTTCTGTAAGTTTTATTTCTTGCGTAGAATTGCTATCGGACGGGTCATCAGAATACATAATTTGACTTCCGCAAATTGCCGCAACAGTCCCAATCAGAATTTTTTGATTTTTCGTAAGACTGCAATTATTGTTTCTGATAAAAATAACGTCAGGGTCATTTGCAAAAATAATTTTGTCCCAGAATGCTCTCCCAATTGAATCTGTAAGGTTTAAAATTGCAGAATTTCTGCCATTTATTCTTAGCATTTTAGAAAGTTTGTTTTCCCAATATTCATAAGTATCGCAACCGATTCTGCAAAGAGGAAAGTCTTTAAACGAAAGTTCAAAAGGGGCACCACAGCCCAAATATGTAACTTCCTGACCTTTTGAATTTGCATGACGGCGCGTCAAATAAGAAATGGCTGCTGCATACCATTCATAAGATGAACCGCCGTTTTTTCTTTTTCCGTAAATCATTCCGGCATATAAAAAATCAAGTTTTAAATATCTAAATCCCCAATCTTCAATGGCTCTTTCAATGATTTTATCAAGATAAAAAATTACCTCTTTAATACTTATGTCAAGAACGTAAAAACTTCCCGGAAATCCTGGCTGTTCCCTGCCAAATTTTGCTCCCCACAGAGGATTAAATCCCGCCTCAATCGGTTTGCCTTTTTCATTTTTCAAAATCCATTCAGGATGATTTTTTGCAACCGGAGTTCTTAAGTCAATTATAAAAGGTGCAATCCAAATCCCAGGAATATAACCTGAATTTTCAATCTTTTCTGTAATTGCCTTAAGTCCACTTGGAAATCTGTCTTTTCTTATTTCCCAGTTTCCTAAACCTGCTTCCCAGCCGTCATCAATTTGAAAAACAGGATTTTTATAATTCCCAAGAGTTATGATATTTTTCGTTGATTTTAATGATTCTAAATCTTCAAGAATTAATTTTTCGTCAATATTTGAATAATGATTGTACCAGGATTCCCAGCCGGCAGCGGTTTTTCCTAAAAACTGAACCTGATCAAAGCGTTTTGAATATTCAGTCTTTTCTTTATCTGAAGTTCCAAAAATTTTTGTAAGATTTTCTTTGAGTAAAAAATATGAATCAGCACAAAAAATCTGAATTTCAGCTTGCAGTTCATCTTTTTTCCAGAGTTTTCCTTTATCACAAAGTTCGACGTTCACAGTATTTTCTTTACGATTTACAATAAACTGAACTGGCGGTAATATATTTTCAACATTTCCAGAAGATACAAAGCAAAGGTAAAAATCTTCCCATCTTAAATAAATTATAAACTGCCCAAGAACCACTTTTTTTGATTCTTTATAATGTGTCTGTGGAAATTTTAAGTATGAATTGAATGGTTTAACAATGTGACAGGTGAGTGCCATTTGCTTTTTTTCGCTTTCCACTTCATATCCAGGATTCCAAGACTGCCAGCCACCAATATTAATCCACGCATTTTTTGCATTGAATTCTTTAATTTTCGTGGCATTTTCTGAATTAAAACAAAATTTCTCTAAAACTTCAGAAATATAAAATTTTGTGAGAATTGTATTTTCGTTTGCAAAATATTCTTTTTTAGATTTGTAAAGCATATTTCTCCGCATTTGTTTTATCCGTGATAGTGTTTTTGTAATATTGATAGTATTGCTATCACAAATAAAATATTACAATACGGTTTTTGCTCTGTCAAACTTTTTTTTATTTTTGTTGAATTTTTTATTTAGTTTTTCCTAACTGTCCACAGGCACCGCCAATTTTTCGGCCACGTTTTGTTCTTAAAGTAACGTTTATACCTTCCTTTTCAAGTTTAGAAACAAATCTTCTGACTTCATTACTTCCAGGCTCTTCAAAAGGCAAAATTGGAACAGGATTCCAGGGAATTAAATTTACATTCACATTTTGATTTTTTGTAAAATCGATTAGTTTTTGTGCACTTTCGTCATCAGTATTTTTGTTATGTAAAAGGGCCGCTTCCAAAGTCACTCGTTTTCCAGATTTTTCTGCATAATAGGCAATTGCTTTTTTTAATTCACCAAGAGGATTTCCTTTGTTTACGGGCATAAGTTCATTTCGTAAATCTTCATTTGCGGTAGTTAAACTTACAGCAAGTCTTATGTGCGGACCATTGTTTGCAAGATCATAAATTCCTTTGATAATTCCGCAGGTAGAAAGGGTAATTCTTTTTGAAGAAAGGGTACGACCATCTGGATTGCACAAAATTTTTATAGTTTTACGGATAACCTCAAGGTTTTGCATCGGTTCTCCCATTCCCATAAAAACTATGTTGTCTAATTTTCCTGCAATTGATTCAAGGTATAAAAACTGCTCAACAATTTCATTTGCTTCAAGATTTCTTGCAAGCCCAAGAGTTCCTGTCATGCAAAAAGCACATTTCATTGCACAACCGGCCTGGCACGAAACACAGGCGGTTTTTCGACCTTCTTTATCAGTTAAAAGGACAGTTTCTACGGCATTGCCATCTTTTAATGTAATTTGTAATTTTATTGTACCGTCAGGATCTTTTAAAACATTTGAAACTTTACTTGAACGCAACAAAGCCTTTTCTTCAAGCATATTACGCAAGTCAAGACTCAAATTTGTCATTTGTGAAAAAGATTCAATTCCACAGCCAATCCATTTAAAAATCTGTTTACCACGAAAATTCTGCTGGAGTCCAAGTTTTTCCGTAATTTCATCAGGAAGCAGACCTGTTAGTACAATTTTTTCCATCACAATCTATTGTCGCAAAACTTTATCGTAAGCAGTTTTTATCAAAAGATTTCTGTTGTCAGTTTTCAAATAATCTTCAAGAAGTTTTTTAGCCTTGTCTTTTTGACCGGCGCAACAGTAACAGTCTGCAAGGTCAGCGTAAAGACGCGGATTTTTAGGATCTTCTTTTATCAAAGTTGTGAATCTGTTTACGGCTTCTTCAAAATTTCCTTCACATTTGCAAATTAAAGCAAGTCCAATTGCAGCATAAATGTCAAAATCAATATCAAGTGCCTTATTGTAGTAATTTTTTGCTTCTTCGTAATTTCCTGTAGTTCTGTAAGCATCCCCGGCTCTTGTTAAAATGACCTTGTTCTTAGGATCCTTTTCAAGAATTTTGTTCCAATAGTAAATTGATTTGTCCTGCTGATTCATCCCACGGTAACAGTCAGCAAGTCCAAACAGAGCATAAAAATTCTGTGGTTCACGTTCAAGTGTAAGTTCAAAATATTTAGTGCCACTTTCAAAATTCTTTAATTTTCTGTAACAGTTACCAATTGCTGTAAGAACACGAATATCAGAATTATCCTGATTAATTTCATAAACACGGTTCCAGTAATACAGGGCTTCTTTGTATTCTTTAAAATCATAATTTAAATGTCCTAAACCTATAAGCGCATAAGCGTTATCTTCCTGCATTTCAAGAACTTTCTGATAAAGTTCCTTTGCCTTTTTAAAATCGTGAGTTTTTCTGTAGGCATCAGCAACGCGGGTAATTACTGTAATATTTTTTTCGTCATGTTTTAAATACTGTTGCCAAATATTTATTGCCTTTGAATACTGATTTTGTGATTTATAGCAATCAGCAAGACCAAAGAGAGCATAATTGTTTTCAGGGAAAATCGAAAGGCATTTTGTGTAATATTTTATTGCCTCGTTCAGATGATTCTGTTTGCGTTCGGTGTCGCCCAAACCTACAAGTGCATAATTGTTATTATCATCAATTTTCAGAATCTCATTGAAGATATTTCGTGCTTCTTCAAATTCATTTTCTTTAATGAACTGATAACCTTTTTTGGAAAGTTCCGAAATCATTTTTAACGATTCGTCATTAAGATTTGCTCCTTCAAAAGAAGGTTCTACAATTGAATCAAATTCATCACTCATTTTTAAATCCTTATATTTAATTTTTTTTATATGGGAGTCTCTAAAAATTGCAACTTCTAGAGGTTCTTACATTCTACTAATCTTCAAGAATTTTTGAAATAACTTTTGCAATATTTTCATAAATTGGCTCAGAATCTCTTGAATTATGGGCAAGAAAATAAACCTTTAAGGCTTTTAAACTTTCATTTTTTTCTAGATAGTAATTTCCAACTCTTGTAAGCCCGTCAGAATAGCCTGTTGTAATATAAATCCGCCTTGCACCTTCAATATTTCCGTTGTTAAACATAACATTTGCTTTTCGGTTTAAAATAACTTTCTGCTCAGATGTCAAGGAAAGGACTGGATGGTCATCATTTCTGATAAACCCCTCCGGCAACTGATTTTCTTTTACGGTTTTTATAAATTTTTCTTCAGTTTCTTTTCGACTGGTCATGGTTTAAATAGTATCACAATTTTTGGTAATTTTACAGATTTTTTTTATTCTATCAGGCAAAATGCCCCGTTCCAACTCGCATTTCACACTTCGGTAACCCTCAAAGCGTACAATCCGCACAATTGGTGCGGATTGCCACTTCCGCTTCGGTTGTTGAAACAACCATCGCGGGTGTTCAATTCTCGGGCCGGTTTTTGGTAAAAAATTTAATTTTTAGAGGTATCTTTATTTTCTCTAAAAAAACATCGAAAATGTTTTTTAGTTAATGTCTGTAAAAATCGACAATTGAACGTCCGTAAACTCTCTGGTCAAAACGAACCAAAGTTCCAATATTTTCGGGCATAAAATGTTCTTCCGGTCTGTGAACCATTATAATTCCATTTTCTGAAAGTAATCCGTTCTGGTCAGACTGTAAAATTATGTCCTCATGAAATTTATAAGGAAAAGGCGGATCAAAAAATATATAGTCAAACTGTCGTTTACAGCGTTTTATAAAATATTCAACAGGCATAAAATGGCATTTAATTTTTACGCCACAATCTTTTTCTGTTATAAAAACATTTTCAAGAACAGTATTTATCTTTATTTTATCTTTTTCACAAAGTTCAACGTCCGTAGAACCGCGCGAAACCGCTTCAATTGCAATAGTTCCGGAGCCTGAAAATAAATCAAGCCAGCTTTTTCCGCTGAGGTCGCCCAAAATTGAAAAGACTGATTCCCTCATTCTGTCCATGGCCGGGCGGATTACCCCGTCAGGACATTTTATTATTCTTCCCTTTAATTTTCCGCCAGTTATTCTCATTTGTTATTCAATGCCCAGTAATTCTCATCATGAGAAAGATTTGTATTTTCTACTGCATATTCAAATGCAGTTTTTCCTTCTGTGGAACGAACGCTTGTAAGTGCATCATGCGCCATAAGGAGTTTTAATATTGCGGTAGAATTTCCATATTTTGCAGCATACATCAAAGGTGTTTTTCCCTGATAGAATGTATTTAACGAAATGCCTTTTTTGAGGAAATTTTCAACTTTTGTAACATTTATATATTCTGACTGCTGTTTTGAAGAAAGAAGAAGTATAAATGCCTTGTAAATTTCTTTTTCCGATGCGTCATAGAATTCCAAAAGGTAATTTAAAATTTCCGGATTATTGTTATATGTTGCTGCCATTGTAAGTGCAGTTGCTCCGTAAGTTGTTTTCTGCTTTACATCAGCCCCTGATTCTACAAGCGATTTTACAGTTGCAAGACTTTCCTGGTAGCGGCAAGCGTACATAAGGGCTGTCCAGCCATCATTGTCAGCCTTTGAAATATCAGCTCCGGAATTAATAAGGGCTTTAATCTGCCATTCATTTCCGGTTTTTGCTGCATTCATCAGTAAAGTTCTACCTTTTTGATCCGTTTTATTAGGATTTTCAATTTTCAGAGCGGTTGTTTTTTGTGAATCTGTAGTTTTAACAGTTTCTGACGGAACATAATCCTGTAAATATTCCTTCTTATATCTTGAAACACTAGTTCCTGTTGATTCAAAAACAAACGGCTGATTTTCAGTTTTCTGAGCTTCCGCAAGTGCCACGGCCTCTTCGCGTGCTTTTTGTTCAGCGGCAAGTTTTTCTGTCAACTCACGGATTTTATCTTCCGCTTCTTGAATTTTCTGTTCAGATTCAATTCTTTGAGATTCTGCAATTTCGTCTGCAGATTCCTTGAGTTTCTGTTCTGCTTCTAACTTCTGAGCTTCCGCAAGTGCCACGGCCTCTTCACGCGCTTTTTGTTCAGCGGCAAGTTTTTCTGTCAACTCACGGATTTTATCTTCCGCTTCTTGAATTTTCTGTTCAGATTCAATTCTTTGAGATTCTGCAATTTCGTCTGCAGATTCCTTGAGTTTCTGTTCTGCTTCAACTTTCTGAGCTTCCGCAAGTGCCACGGCTTCTTCGCGTGCTTTTTGTTCAGCGGCAAGTTTATCTTCTGCAGCCAGAAGTTTCTGTTCAACTTCAAGTCTCTGCGTTTCTGTATTTTCATGCGCTTTCTGTTCAAGAGAAAGTTTTTCTTCAAGTTCTCGAAGTTTATTTTCAGCTTTAAAAAGTTTTTGTTCAGTTTCAAGGCGTTGAGCTTCTGCCAATGCCTCGGCTTCTTCGCGAGCTTTTTGTTCAGCAGCAAGTCTTTCGGCTTCTTCTTTAGCTTTCTGTTCTTCTTCAAGGCGTTGAGCTTCTGCCAATGCCTCGGCTTCTTCGCGAGCTTTTTGTTCAGCAGCAAGTCTTTCGGCTACTTCTTTAGCTTTCTGTTCAGCCGTAGCCTTGTCTTTACTGTTCTTTTTAGCTGCAGCAGCGAGTTTTTTCTGATATGCTTTTTCGATTTTTTTGTCAGTTTCTATGTTGTACTTTGCAATGAAAGCGTCGTGAGCATTTTCATAAAAGTCTTTTAATGAATCACATTCAGGTTTGTAATATGCTCTTGGTTTTGCAGTTATGAATTTGAAATCTTCCGCGATACAATATTTTACGCCGTCTGCATAATCTTTATAAATCCAGTTTGCAAGTGCTGTTTCTTTGTCTGGATAAGGTCCAAAGTAACGTTTCTGACTTGCTTTGCCGGTTGATTGAATCTCACAGATATACCAGTTTCCAGATGCTTGTTCTGTTGCCGTTGTCTTTTCTTCTGTTTTTGTGGCTGTTGCAGAGGCAGTTTGTACAGTTTTTATTTCCTGAGCAGGCTTAGTGATTTTTTCAACTTTTTCGTTATAAGCAGTTTCAATCTTAGAATCAGTTTCAATTTTATATTTTGTAATAAAATTCTGACGGTCGTTTTGAAATTCATTTTTCAGTGCTGTGTAATTTGCTGCATAAGTTATGGAAGGTTTTGAAGTCTGATAGTCATAATCTACAGCAATACAATGATTCATATTTTCTGCATAATTGCTGTAAATCCAGTTTGCAAGGGCTGTATCAACATTCGCATAAGGACCTTTTGCTTTATCTTTATTTGCAGTACCTTGAGATTTTATTTCACAAATGTACCAAAGACCTTTTGTTTCTGATGTAGTTTTTTTACCAAGTTTTTTCTGTGCTTTTTTATAAGCATTTTCAATTTTTTTATCAGTTACAATATTGTATCTTGAAATAAAATATTCCCTTTCATTTTCCATCATGCTTGTAAGACTTTTGTAATCCGGTGTGTAATAGGCAGATGGCATTGCAGTAACAAAATCTAGATTTTCTGCAATACAATATTTGTCGTTATCTTTGTAACCCCTGTAAATCCAGTTTGCAAGTGCTGTCATTTTGTCAGGATGAGGACCTGAATAGATTTTTTCTATGTCGGCTTTTCCTGTTGATTTTATTCCGCAAATATACCAGGAAGAATCTTTTGAAGAATTATCCTGAGTATACGCAATGGATGAAATCATAAATAAAAGGATAAAAATACTAATAAACCTTGATTTAATTTTCATGTCAATTTTCCTTCTAGAGAGTATAATTTATTATCGGCTGATTGACTATACTTCAACATTTTTTTATATTTACAGAATACCCCTTGGAAATCCCGAATAGGATTTTCCTTTGTCCATAAGGAGGAATGATTTAATTTTTTGTCTGATTTTCAGCATAAAGTAAAATCATAATTATGTTTTCAAATCGTCGATTTTGAAGATGTATTACTGTCCTCCGGAATAATCTGGCTTGTGCCGGGTAGAAAATTTCAGGAGATACTTATGAAAAAGTATGAACTTCTGACTATTTATCCCTTAGAGGATGAAAAGTCAAAAAAGGGTGCAGAGGATGTAAAAACAACTCTCACTAAATTTGGTGCGGAACTTGTAGAAGAAAAAGCAATGGGTGACCGCGATCTTACTTACGAAATTGCTAAACAGAAGAGAGGCAAGTTCGTTCTTTACACAGTTAAACTCAATCCTGCAAAAGTTATTGAAGTTGCAGCTGATTTCAAAATCAATATGAATATTTTGAAATATCAGTTTGTAAAACTTGATGAAAAAAATTAATTGACAAGTTATCCATAAATCATTTTTAAGGAGAATATATGGCAACAGATTTAAATCAGGTTGTTCTTATCGGCCGTCTTACAAGAGACCTTGGTTCTGATGAACGAAGTTTTGGTTATTTGCCAAGTGGCATGGCAAGAGCAAATGTAAGCATTGCTGTTAATAGAAGCCGTAAAAATGGTGACCAGTGGGTTGATGAAGTCAGTTATTTTGACGTAACAATTTGGGGAAAAACAGCAGAAAACTTGAAGCCTTATCTTACAAAAGGCAAACAGATTGCTGTAGAAGGATATCTGAAACAGGATCGCTGGGATGATAAAAATACCGGTCAGAAAATGAGTAAAGTTGTAATTGTTGCAAATAATGTACAGCTTTTGGGTGGAAGAACTGATGGTTCTAGTAATACCGTTTCTACAAACGGTGGATATGCAAATAATGGTGCTCCTAGAACGCCTTCATATTCTGCACCATCAAGTTTTCAGCCTGTAAATAATCAGAACAATTTTTCACAGGATTCTTACGGTAATACAGGAAGCGACTTTCCGGAAGATATTCCTTTCTAAGTACAAAAAACATGGGTTTTGTAAATTGCCCATTACAGGAGTTTATTATGTCTGAAGAAAAAATTCAGGAAAACGAAAAACAGGATCAGGCTGCAGCTATGGCTCAGGTAACTGATATAAATGAAGGTCGTGAAGACGAAAAAGACGGAAAAGCAAAATCAAAAACATTCTTTAGAAAGAAGGTTTGTCGTTTTTGTGCTAATAAAGCAAAAATTGATTACAAGGATGCAGATGCGCTCCGCCGTTATATGACAGAAAGAGGAAAGATTCTTCCACGTCGTATTACTGGAACTTGTGCAAAACATCAGCGTGAAGTTGCAAAAGCAATTAAGCGTGCAAGAACAATCAGTTTGTTACCATTCGTAGCTGACTAAAATAAATGCTTTTAGTTTATACTCCGGACTAAAAGTAAAAAATCAGGAGCTTGAGGAAAGAAAATGAAAGTAATTCTTAACGTAGATGTAAAATCATTAGGAGAAGAAGGCGATGTAAAAAATGTTGCTAACGGATATGCACGCAACTATCTTCTTCCACGAAATTTAGCTGTACCTTATAACGAAATTACAGTTGCAGTTTTTGAAGCAAAAAAAGCTGAAATTGAAGCAAGAAAGGAACAGAAACGTAAAGATTCAGCAAGCCTAAAAGAAAGACTTGAAGCACCAGTTGTTGATATTGTTATGCCTGCATCTTCTAACGGAAAATTGTTTGGTGCAGTTACAGCTAATGTTATTTGTGACGCACTTGCAAAACTTGGATTTGATATTGAAAGAAAAAGAATTGAAATTCCTGGAAAATCATTCAAATCAACAGGTAATTACAAAGTTACAATACGTCTTTATGAAGCACAGACTGCAGAACTTAAAATCTGCGTAAAAGCTCAGACAACTGATGGTACATTAGTTGAAACAAAAGAAGTTAAAAAAGAAGAAGCTCCTGCTGTTGCAGAAGAAACAAAAACTGAGTAAGTTTTGAATTAAATTCTGAAAAGAAAAGGGGAGGCCGGCACATAAACGTGTCGGCTTTTTTGTCTAATTGCGTAAAGGATTGGAGGTGCGCCGCAAGGCGAACCACGTAAACGAGGCAACAATGTTCTGTTGCCGAGTACGGGGTTTGGAGGCGAAAGCCGGAACACCGCAAAGCCTGACCCGAAGCTGAAGCACAAAGTGCGCAGGCGAAGGGGGACGCCCGTATAAAAAAAGGGAAAATAATGCAGGAAGGATTAAACGATAAGGTTCCGCCACACGATATTGAAGCCGAACAGGCGGTACTGGGTGCTTTACTGATGAACTGGAATGCCATGGCGGATGTTGTGTCGCTGTTGCGTGCGGATAGGTTTTATTCTATTCAAAATCAGGTTATTTACGAAGCAATGACAAAACTTTTTGCCAATTCTATTCAAGGCGATACAATTTCTATTATTAATGAACTAAAAACTTCCGGAAATCTTGATAAAGCTGGAGGCCCGGCTTATGTTGCTTCTCTTACTGACCTTGTTCCTTCTTCTGAAAATATAAAATATTATATGCAAATTGTTCTTGACCGGGCGGCAAGGCGGGATTTAATAAAAATTTCTGCGGAAATAAAGGCTGATTCTTTTGAACTTTCGCGGGAAAGCGATTCAATTCTTGATTCTGCGGAACAGAAAATCTTTTCGCTTGCAGAAAAAAATGAAACAACGACCGTTCATACTTCAAAAGACATAATGATTCAGGAAATTAAAATTGTTCAGAGTCGTTATGACAGTAAAAACAATTTTACGGGAATTCCGACTGGTTTTGCGCGACTGGACAATTACACTTCGGGTTTTCAAAATTCCGAACTTATTATTCTTGGTGCAAGACCTTCAATTGGAAAAACGGCACTGGCACTTTCTATGATGGAGTATATGGCCGTTGAAAAACAGATTCCGGTTGGATTTTTTTCTCTTGAAATGCCTGTTGAATCTATTGGTATGCGTCTTTTGTCTCAAACTTCAAGAGTACCAATGCAAAAAATCAGACAAGGCTATATAAAACGCGATGAAGTTAAAAAAATTCAGGAAGCGGCCGCAAGATGGTTTAATGCACCTTTTTATGCGGTTGATACTCCTAATATGAGGCTTCTTGATTTAAAGGCAATGGCGCGACGAATGGTCAGAAATCAAAAAGTAAAGATTATTTTTATTGATTATATTGGTTTAATTTCCATGGAAGAGCAAAAAATGGAAATGTGGCAGCAGGTTACAGAAATTTCAAAGTCTCTGAAAGCACTTGCCAGGGAATTGCAAATCCCGATTGTTGCACTTTGCCAGGTTGCCAGAGATGCAGAAGGACAGGAACCGACACTTGCACAGTTACGAGGTTCTGGTTCCATTGAACAGGATGCCGATGTCGTAATGTTTTTGCATCGTGAACGTTTAAAGGGACCTGATGTTGCCGCGCAGGATGCTAAAATTATTCTTGCAAAACAACGAAACGGCGCAACGGGAGATATTAAAATTATTTATCTTCCGGCATATACAAAATTTGAAAATAAAGTTGATGATGATGAATAAATCAGAGAAATAAAAAAGGCTACCGTAGATTAAATCTTGCGATAGCTTTTTTTTTGAAAGAAATTATGAATCTCTCTAAAAAATCATTTTCGATGCTTTTTTAGAGAAACTTTCGAGTTTTTAGGGGTAACCTTATTTTTCGTATCCCAAAGAAGTTGTAGTTGATGATGTTGTGTTTTGACTTGAAGTCAAAGCTTTTAAGTCTTTTTTATTCAAAAGCTGCAATTTTCCGCTTGCATTTGTAATAACAACACAATCTTCGTTTATGGTAATAGGTGTGCAGTTTAAAGCCTGTACATCAGATTTTAATTTTAAGGTGAGTTTTTCATCAAATTTTGCAGTGTAGTAAATGCCATTATCATTTACGATGCAGTAATATTCGTTTCCGTCCTGAACCAAAACTGAATTATCAGCAATAACTTCTGAACTTTCAGAAATAATTTCCATTGATTCAGAATCAAGAATAACAAGTTTTACCGTTCCGTTGTTCACAGATTCGCCGGCAATTGCCAGGTAACCGTTTTCAACTTTATAAATCGTTCTGTTTCTTAAAACTGACACAGGCGAATTCTTTATAACTTCACCAGTGTCTTTATTATATTTTACGAGACGAGAAAGCATTTCAGCATCATCGGAAATAATCAAACCATAATCTGTATCTGCATTTGCGACCTGGGCTTCTTTTTCCTGTACTATTTGCTGGTCTTTTGCGATTTCTTTTCTTTCAGACTGCGCTTCTGACTGTTTTTTATCAGCAACTTCCTGCTGTTTCTTAGCTTCCTGTTTTGCTTCTTCAGTTTTTTCTTCCTGTTCGGCTAATTTTTCTTTTTCTTCATCTGCGATTTGCTGTTTTTCTTCAGCTTCTTTTTCTGCTTCTTTTGCTTCTTCCTGTGCTTTTTCGTCATCAGGATTCTGCTGAGCTATTTCTTTTTTTTCTTCAGCAACCTGTTTTGCAGTTTCAGCTTCTTTTTTAGCAGTTTCAGTTGTTTTTTTCTGCTCATCAAGTTTTTTCTGTTCTGCAACTGCAGTTTTTTGAGAATCTTTTGCCTTTTCTGATGCAGATTCTGCTTCACGTTCCTTCAAATCAACCATATCTTTACGGCTGTCAATATTTCGGTCATCGTCATCTTTCATAGAATCAACAACTTTTGTGTCACTAATAACAGAAGTGTCTACCGTAGAAAGACCACCGTCTTTTACATCAAACAGCGGAATTACAATTTCAGATTTTCCCGGCCAGTCCTTGTAATTTACGGAAAGTCCGCAGTTTGAAGTCAGATTATTCAAAACAATGTCTTTGTATTTTGTAGAAAAATAAGATTTATTTCCGCGGTAAACGGCATTGTAAACTGTAACAAAAACAGCAAGAGTGTCTGCGTCCTGAGTCGAATAACCGTAAGATGATGAAAGATACGCGCTGATAATTCGCCTTAAGTTTGTAATATGATCGACAGTTGCATTGCTGCCAATAATTATAATATCTGCATCAAGTTTTCCTTTTGCAGAATCAATGGCATGAATTACAGAATATTTTGCAGAATTTCCGGAAGTAGAGTAGTCAGAAATGTTTTTTTCAACAGCTTTTCCTAAATCAGAACCTATAGATTTGATAGCATCAAGTGAATCAATAACTTTGTGCGGTCCCGTGTAGTTTATAAATTCAATAGTGTCACTGCCAGTTCTTTTAATTTCTTCCTCATCAACTTCCAGCGCAAAAACGCCCGTAATTATCAAAACTGACAAAACCGAAGTAAGAATATGTCTTTTCATAACTCGTCCTTTAAATGAAATTTCATTATTGATAATTTTAACACAAAGAATCAGATTTTGACAGTAAGATTTTTTTTATGAATTTTAGGGGTAAGTTTCCTTTCATAATTTTTATAGGGGCGTTCCCCTCCGCTCACTCCGGGTCGCTATGTCCGCACTTCACTAACGTTCAAAGACCTCAGGCAGTGCAAATAGCACACCTGAGGTCTTCTCAGGGCTTTTGTTGAAACAAAAGCCCTTCGGTGCTACCAGCGCTAACGCAAGAGTGAAATTTTTCAACCACGGCAATCATTTCATTATCTAAAATTTCACGGCATATATTTATTAGCTCTTCAGGAATGTCATAAAATGCTTCTGCTATTGCCCCGGCAATTCCTGTAAGAGTGTCTGAATCGCCTCCAAGACTTACTGCAGTACGGATTACATCTTCAAAATTATTGCCTTCAAGAAATGCAGTAATAGCTTGAGGAATTGTTTCCTGACAAGTTTCTATGTGCTTGTAAATTGGTCGAATTTGGTCACAGGTAAAACTTAAATCATATCCAAAATTTTCGATGACATAATCTTTGATTTGTTCTTTTGAATAGCCATTTCGCGCAAGCCAAATTGCTGACGCCGTACATTCTGCCCCTTTAATTCCTTCCGGATGATTGTGTGTAACTTCAGCAGACCATCTTGCAACTTCTCTTGTTTTTTCTAGGGAAGTATAAAGCCATCCAATGGAAGAAACTCTCATTGCAGCCCCATTTCCAAAACTTCCGTAAGGTCTTCTGCTTTCCATTATTAGCCATAAATAAAATTTTCTGCCCCAGCCGGCATGTGGGTATTTATGTCCCCATTTTTGCATTGAATCAATTATAGAATTTTTGATTATATTTTCGTCAGACTCAAGTCCTGCATTAAAAAGCCCTTGACAAACTGCGATTGTCAAAATAGTGTCATCAGTGAAACTTGGATTTTTTGTAAACAGTGGAAAATCTTTGCTTTTATGATTATTAAATTCGTAGGGTTTGCCAATAATGTCCCCTAAAAATTCTCCGTACATATTTCCTCCCAAAACTTTATATAGACGATGTTAATCCTGAAATCAAAATCCAACAAGATTTTTTTCCTCCAAGAATCAGATTTTTTACTTATAGGAAACCTCTAAAAATTGCAATTTTTAGAGGTTCCCTTATATCACAAATCAAGTGCGGTAATTTTTTTTAGACATTCACGGGCGTAAGTTCTTGTTGATAAATTATATTTGGGGTATAAAAAGTTTGAAAGTATTGTTTTTCCTTTTGAATAAAACGCCGGGCGGCCCATAAAAATGCAGATGGAATAAACTCCGTCACATATTTTTTCTATTATTTTTTCGTCTTTGTAACTTGTTTTTACGGAAAGTTCATTCAAAGAATCTAAAAGCTGGCCGTTCGGGTCATAGCCGTTTTGAGAAATTCCTTCAA
This sequence comes from bacterium, assembly GCA_963648145.1. Classification (GTDB taxonomy): domain Bacteria; phylum Spirochaetota; class Spirochaetia; order Treponematales; family Treponemataceae; genus Treponema_D. Next base: position 43,820 of record CAVJCY010000015.1, read on the forward strand.
GCAACGCAATCAAAAGATTTTTATTGTTTATTTCCTTTAAAAATTTTGCCTCGTAATTATTAAAAATTGAAGTTCCAAAAAGTGAAAGCTGTTTTATCATAAGTTCTGTTCCTTCTGCGTCCGTTTCAAAAACCGAATTTTCATGGCGACTGTTTCCTGTAAAAGAATTCAGCGAAACAGAATATGCTGTCAGCATTTCTTTTAAATCTGATGCCATTTCCTTTTCAAAAGTTCCATAATCTCCGTTGTTTAAAATAAAAATCCGCTGGGAACCGGCAATTTTTGAATCAAGTTTTGTCATAAACGAAAATTTATATTCGCTAACGGTTGCTGGCAGCCATTGCTCATAATTTTCATGATTTTTGGGGGTAAAATCTCCAGTTTGATCCAATCTATAAGCGTTTATTGACCAGTTTGTTCCAAAAAAAACTAAAACATCGTCTTTTTTGTACAGAAGATAGTTCCACT
>CAVJCY010000016.1:0-44218 GCA_963648145.1 bacterium
TTAGAGAAACGTGCGAGTTTTAATTCGTTGATATAGCACGAATTAAAACATCGTGTTTTCAGAGTAACCTCTAAAAATTGAAATTTTTAGAGGTTACCATTAAAAACGGAAAAGAACTGAGAAAAAAATTGGAAAAAAAGTGAAAATTTTTGGAAAAACGCGGTGTCCTCTCTTAGAAAGAGTGCCTGTAATAAGATTCCGAAATAAATTCGGAATAACAGAATGACATATTTGCAAAAATTATCCAAAGTTCTAAATAAAAAGTCGGGATTTTAGAATTAGCTCAGAACTTGTTCTGAGACTTCTTTCAGAAAACGAAATATTAAAAAATTGGAAAAAAATGCTAATTAAAAAAAATTAGATTCCGAACATAAAGTAAAGGGTGGTGGAAACCCAAAAATAGACCACGTTGTGGTTCATAAAAACCCACCGTGTGTTTATTAATTATGACCAACAAATAAGGAGATTATTATGGTTATTAATCACAATATGAGTGCTATGTTTGCTCAGCGTTCCCAGGGAATTCAGGATCTCAATCAGCAGAAGAGTATGGAAAAGCTTTCATCGGGCATGAAAATTAACCGTGCAGGCGACGATGCTTCTGGTCTTGCTGTTTCAGAAAAAATGCGTTCTCAGATTAGAGGTTTGAATCAGGCTTCTCAGAATGCTTCAAATGGTATTTCATTTATTCAGACAACAGAAGGATACTTGCAGGAAACAACTGACATTGTTCAGAGAATCCGTGAACTTGCTGTTCAGTCTTCAAACGGAATTTATTCTTCAGAAGACCGTATGCAGATTCAGGTTGAAGTTTCTTCTTTGATTGCAGAAGTTGACCGTGTAGCTTCAGCTGCTCAGTTCAACGGTATGAATATGTTGACTGGCCGTTTTGCTCGTCCAACTGGCGAAAACGTTGTAACTGGTTCTATGTGGTTCCACATTGGTGCTAACATGGATCAGAGAACTCAGGTTTACATTGGAACAATGTCTGCTGCAGCTCTTGGACTTCGCAATGTTGGTGATGAATCAATTATGACTTTGGAAACTCCGGAAGAAGCAAACCGCGCTATTGGTACTCTTGATGAAGCAATCAAAAAGATTAACAAACAGCGTGCTGACCTTGGTGCTTATCAGAACCGTCTTGAAATGACTGTAAAAGGTCTTGATATTGGTGCTGAAAATCTCCAGGCTTCTGAATCAAGAATTCGTGATACAGATATGGCTTCTGAAATGGTTGAATTTACAAGTTCAAATGTTCTTTCTCAGGCTGGAACAGCAATGCTTGCTCAGGCAAATCAGAGTTCACAGAACGTTCTTTCTCTTTTACGCTAGAAATAGCTTAAAATTTTAGAAAACCGAAGGCGTCGCATTTTTGCGGCGTCTTTTTTTTGCCCTGAAAGTTTTTTTTTGGTGCCTGGCGTGTTAGCGATTGTAGCAACAACGAAGGCTTTTTCAAAAGCCGAAGTTGAAGTCCGGAAGCCCGCTATTTGCGGGCTTCCGGACTTTGGAGTGAATAACGGAATTGCGGAAAGCGCGACCTGGAGCGTAGCGGAAGGAAACACCCTGATAAAATTTATTTTTGTTGCAATGTTTTTTTGACGTGTTAGTATTGATAGTGTAACTATCACCATTTTTTGGAGTCTGCAATGAAAAAAAAATATATTATTGCGTTGGATCAGGGGACAACTTCGTCGCGGGCAATTGTTTATGACAAAAATGCTCACGCGCTGGGGGCAAAACAGAGGGAATTTCCTCAATATTATCCAAAACCGGGCTGGGTTGAACATGATGGAGAAGAGCTTTTTAAGTGTCAGCTTAAAGTTTTGGAAAGTGTGATTATTGATAATGAAATTAAATTTGATGAAATTGCGGCGGTTGGAATTACAAATCAGAGGGAAACGGTCGTAATTTGGGATAAAAAAACAGGAAAACCGGTTTATAACGCGATTGTATGGCAATGCAGGCGGACGGCGGATATTTGCGCGGAACTTTCGGCCAAAGGTTATGACGAAATTATCAAAGAAAAAACCGGACTTTTGATAGACGCTTATTTTTCTGGAACAAAAATAAAGTGGATTTTGGATAATGTGCCGGGCGTGCGGGATCGTGCAGAAAACGGTGAACTTCTTGCCGGGACTATTGATACCTGGCTTATCTGGAAACTTAGCGGTGGGAAGTGTCATGTTACGGACTATACAAATGCCTGCCGCACAATGCTTTTTAACATTTATTCGCTTGAATGGGACGAAGATCTTTTGAAACTTCTGAATATTCCGCGTTGTCTTTTGCCAGAAGTTCACAATTCTTCTGAAATTTATTGTATGACGGATCCTGATATTTGCGGTTTTGAAGTTCCGGTTGCCTCTGCGATTGGGGATCAGCAGGCAGCTCTTTTTGGTCAGGGATGTTTTAAAAAAGGGGATGCAAAAAATACTTACGGTACGGGTTGTTTTATGCTGATGAATACCGGTGATAAACCTGTAATTTCTAAAAATCTTTTGACTACAATTGCGCTTGGAATTAACGGAAACGTTGAATATGCGCTTGAAGGAAGTGTTTTTATTGGTGGCGCGGTAATCAAGTGGCTGCGTGATGAACTTGAGTTGATTACTTCGGCACCGGAAATTGACCGTCTTGCAGAATCTGTGCCGGATTCCAACGGTGCTTATCTTGTGCCTGCATTTGTTGGATTGGGGACTCCTTATTGGGATATGTATGCACGCGGAACAATTATCGGTTTAACTCGTGGCGTGAAAAAAGCTCATCTTTGCCGTGCCGCGCTAGAAGGCATTGCCTATGAAGTTCGAGATGTTCTTGATGCAATGGTAAAAGCTTCCGGTGTGCCGGTGAATGTTCTGAATGTTGACGGTGGCGCGAGTGTCAGCGACATTATGCTGCAATTCCAATCTGATATTTTGAATACTAAAGTCTGTCGTCCAAAAAATGTTGAAACAACGGCTCTGGGTGCTGCATATCTTGCCGGACTTGCAACAGGATTTTGGAAGAGTAAGGAAGAAATTCTTGAACGTCGTGAAACAGACAGAATCTTTGTGCCAGAAATGAGCGAAGAACGCCGATGTCAGCTTTATTCCGGCTGGCAAAAGGCCGTTGAACGCTCCAAAAACTGGGAATCGTAGATGGAGCGGAATCGTGTAGTCACGGAATTAGCGAAAATGAACGGTAGTTTGTGATTATGCACGGCGAAGCCCACGGCAAATTATGATAATGCACGGTGACACCCCACACTGTAAGTAACTGCAGGCGGGTTCACGCCGGAAGTGTTCTAGGCATTTTTGGGGGCTTTCAGTGAATTATAACAAGACACGGCTTCGACCGTACACTAAATAGATTTTTATAAGAGGTAGAAATGACATACGATGTAGCAATTATTGGTTCTGGAATTGTGGGTTCCTGCATAGCCCGCGAGCTTTCTAAATATAAACTGCAAGTTTGCATGATAGAAAAATGTGATGACGTTTCGTGCGGAACTTCAAAGGCAAATTCCGGAATTATTCACGGTGGATATGATCCAGTACCAGGTTCTTTGATGGCAAAACTGAACGTAGAAGGCACTGCACTGTACGAAAAACTTTCTCAGCAACTTCATTTTGAGTACAAAAAAACGGGTTCTCTAGTCGTGGGATTTTCTGAAGAGGACATGATTCACGTTCAAAAACTTTATGACCGCGGCCTAAAAAACGGCGTTCCGGGAATGAAAATACTGAGTGAAGAAGAATTAAAAGCTCTGGAACCTTCAATCAGCGAAAATGCAAAGGGCGCACTTTTTTGTGAATCAGCGGGAATCGTGAGTCCGTATCAGGCAACATGGGCTTTTGCCGAAAATGCCGTGAATAATGGCGTAAAACTCTTCCTGGAAACTGAAGTCCACGCAATAAGCGCACCGGAAACTAGAAACGGCTATTGGACAATTCATACCGGCCAGGGCGAAATTTTCTGCCGGGTAGTTGTAAATGCGGCCGGACTTTATGCGGACAAAATCAGTGAAATGGCGGGTGCAAGAAATTTTGAGATAAAACCTCGTCGTGGCGAATATTTCCTGCTTGATAATAAATGCAGTGGCCTTGCAAATCATACGCTGTTCCAGACTCCTGATAATTTGGGAAAAGGAGTTCTTGTAACACCGACAGTTGACGGTAACATTCTTGTGGGTCCTTCCGCAGATGATAATTCTGACCGTGAAAATACTGCGACAACTCGTTCTGGCCAGGATTTGATTATGAAAAAAGCGGAAAAAACAATCCCCGATATTCCGCGGCGCAATATTATCAATTCTTTTTCCGGAATTCGTGCCATTGCCTATAATCCTGATGGCAGCCCTGTTAATGATTTTATTATTGAAGAAGATTCAGTGCAAAAGTGTTTTATAAATGTTGCTGGAATTTGTTCTCCGGGGCTTTCTGCCGCGCCTGCAATCGGGCGGTACGTTTCTGAACTTGTTGAAAACGCGATGAAAAAAAGCGGTGTACTTGATGAAAATAAAGGTTTTGAAAAAAATCCTGATTTTGTGGCAGTCAGAAAGGGAATAGAATCATTTAAAGAAGCTTCTGATGAACGCAAAGCACAATTAATAGAAGAAAATCCGTTATACGGACGAATAATTTGCCGTTGCGAAATGATTACAGAAGCCGAAATTGTACAGGCAATAAATTCTCCGGTTGGAGCACGTGATTTGGACGGCGTAAAACGGCGCACAAGAGCGGGTATGGGAAGATGTCAGAGCGGATTTTGTTCCCCAAGAGTTACAGAAATTATCAGCCGCGAACGAAAAATCCCGATGACAAGTGTAACAAAATGTGGCGGATGTTCTTACATTTTGAACAGCAAAACAAGATAAGGCAGGTGAAATTATGGAATACGATATTGTTGTTGTTGGTGGCGGACCTGCTGGAATGGCAGCGGCAATCGCGGCAAAAGAATCCGGTACAGATAAGATTTTAATTTTAGAGCGCGACACGAGAATTGGCGGAATTCTGCTTCAGTGCATTCACAACGGATTTGGTCTTCATCATTTTGGCGAAGAATTGACCGGCCCTGAATATGCTGGACGTTTTTCTGATCAGGTTGAACAGCTTGGAATTGAATATAAAACTGACACAATGGTTCTGGAAGTTACAAAAGGCAGCGATTATCATTCTGTGACGGCAATTAATACAAAAGACGGACTGATGAACATAAAAGCAAAAGCTGTAATTCTTGCGACAGGCTGTCGTGAACGAACTCGTGGTGCATTGGTAATTCCCGGAACGCGACCGGCAGGAATTTTTACGGCAGGTTCAGCACAACGCTTTGTAAATATTGACGGTTATCTTCCAGGAAAAAAAGTCGTGATTCTTGGTTCCGGCGATATTGGTCTGATTATGGCGCGCCGCCTGACTTTAGAAGGCGCAGAAGTAAAACTAATTTGTGAACTGATGCCTTTTAGTGCGGGGCTAAGACGAAATATTGTTCAGTGCGTAGAAAATTTTAATATTCCGTTGAAATTCAGTCATACAATTACAGAAATTCACGGAAAAGAACGAGTAGAAGGCGTTACCGTTTCTGCAGTTGATGAGCACCGTAAACCGATTCCCGGTACAGAAGAATTTATTGAATGTGACACTTTGCTTTTGTCGGTTGGACTTATTCCTGAAAATGAAATTTCTTCAAAATGCGGAATTGCAATTGATTCAAGCACTTCCGGACCTGTTGTTAATGAAAGGATGCAGACTTCCGTTGGTGGAATTTTTGCATGTGGAAACACTGTTCACGTTCATGATTTGGTTGATTTTGTTACGGCGGAAAGTTTAAGGGCCGGAAAAAACGCGGCATTTTATGTTCAGGGAAAGCGTGCAAAATTTCCAGAGCATATTAATATTAGACCTGGAAACCGCGTGCGTTACACAGTGCCACAGTACATTGAATCAACGGAAAGTGAAACTCCGGTTAGCATAATGTTCCGGCCAACTGACGTTTACCGCGGAGTAACTCTGACAGTTTATTCAAATGACGAAAGAATAAAAGTCCAGAAAAAGAAAATTGTTCGTCCCGGCGAAATGCAGGTAATAGAATTAAAACCAACGGAACTGGCAAAAGTTCACGATAATCTGACGGTGGCAATAGAATTACCGGAAGAAGATGTTGAATAATTTGACTTTGATAAAGATGCGTAAATGATTGTAGCAGTCGCAAAGGCTGTTTCAACAGACGAAGCGAAAGCCCACAGGTACCCTGTTTGGGTACCGAGGACTTTGGAGGCGAATGCCGGAACTGCGGAATGAGTGACCCGAAGCATAGCGGAGGGATACGCCCAGAAAAAGAGGAAAATATGGAAGAAATAGAAAAAATCAGAACTGTACCAATGACTTGTATAATTTGTCCGATGGGTTGTGCAATGGAAGTTTGTCTTGAAAATGACGGCGGCGTGGAAAAAGTCGTGAGTGTAAAAGATAACGGTTGTCCGCGCGGTGCAGAATACTCTAGAAAAGAACTGCTTGCTCCTACGCGCACTTTAACGACGACAATCTCTGTAGAAAACGGTAAATTGCCGGTTGTACCCGTAAAAACTGCCGGCGAAGTTCCCAAAAAAATGCTTTTTCAGTGCATGGAAGTAATTCGTCGTGCATCCGTGAGTGCGCCGGTTAAACGCGGTGACATCTTGATTCACGACATTCTTGGCACCGGAATAAACGTAATTGCCTGCTCTGATGCGTGAGTGTGATAACGTGACTCGCGCCAGGGGCAGTGCATAGAAAAATATGCCGTGTACTCCGTGCCCTACAGTTCGCTTCTGCCCCTAAAACTCAAACTTAAAGTGCGTTTGTCAATGTATTCCAAATCGCCGCCGACCGGGATTCCTGTTGCAAGGCGAGTTACTTTTACCGGATTTTCCGCTCGGATTTGTGCAATGCTCTGATTCAAATAAAGTGCCGTGGTGTCGCCTTCCACTGTCGGATTAGTCGCGATAATAACTTCATTCACTTCGCCGGATTTTAAACGCTGCAATAAAGGCTGAATGCTCAACTGAGCCGGCCCCATTCCTTCAAGAGGTTTTATAAGTCCGCCCAAAACGTGATAGTAACCCTTAAATTCCCCATACGATTCGATTGTAGAAACGTCCTGAGGCTGTTCAACAACGCAGATTATAGATTTATCTCGCAAAGGATTAGAACAAATCGGACAAAGATCACTTTCAGTCCAGGTTCCGCAAATTGAACAGGGTTTAACTTTTTCCTGCAACATTCCAAGATTTTGTGCAAACCGCCGAACGTAAGATTCATCCTGTTTTAAAAGCCAGTTTACAATTCTTACGGCACTTTTTTTGCCAATTCCAGGTAAACGCGAAAAATTCGCCGTCAAATCATCAAAAACACTGCTCATTACAGCCCCAGCGAACTCAAATCAAGACCACCCAAATTCATATTTCCAAGCATTTCAGAAGATTTTTGCTTAATCTGTTCCTGAACGTTTTCTATCGCGCTTTTATGTGCTGCAATAATCAAATCTTCAAGCATCGCAACGTCGCGGTTATCAACGCAAATCGGATCTAGATGAATGTCCAGCATTTCAAATTTTCCGTTCATCTTAATGGTCACCATTCGTCCGCCAGAAGAACCTTCCGCAGTGATATTTTCCATTTCATGCTGCAATTTTTCGCTTTCTTCCTTCAAAGCCTTCGTGTTTTTTAAAAGTTCAAACGGATTCATTTATTTTCTCCTTATAAAACTCCGCGTTAGTGGCAGCACAGGAGGTGCTGAATCGCAATTTTATAAAAACTGCAGTGATAAAATTACACGGATGTAATTTTTATCACACCTCCTTTTTTTTTGGGCGTACCCCTTCGCGCACCGTTTCTTAAAATTTTCAATTTATCTTGCGTTTTTCAGTGCCTTGCAAAATTTTCTATCATTTTTACAAAAGCGCTTCGGGTCAGGCTTTGCGCAGTTCCGCTATTCGCTTCAGCCTTGCCCACTGCGCGCCAGAACAATGGCGCTTCGTCTGAGCAAGTCCCGCTTCGCGGCTGCTACAATCCTTTACGCATTAAAACCTTACCTTCCAATCAAAGTACCATTAAAAGTATCCAGAAGAATTTGCACTTGCCGTGGCAGTTGAATTTCCTGTTTCTGTTGATTTTCTTCCTGCAAAGAAATTTCAAAACTCATCTGCATACCGCAAACAGAAGAAATCTCCTGTGTAATCTGCATTTTATTGTTTTGAATCTGAACCAAAGTGTAATTGTCTTTACAGACAGTAGAAACAGAATTTCCGTTCACAAACCATTCGCCGGTCTGTTCCAAAAGTGTGGAAACAAAACTGTTGTTCACGGACAAATCAGCCATCACACTTCCGCGCAACTGCGCAATCGTCATAGATTTTCCATTTCCGGCAATAAAAGACGTTGTATTTTGAATTGGAACGGCACTGCGACCGTTATTTTCTCTTAACGCTTCGGCTTTTTCAAAAGACTGTTCAATTCTTTCTTCTTTTTCTTCTTCAGTTTCAGAATATTCATCTTCAGAAACAGAATCATCGTAACTGCCGTCTTCTTCATCCGGATTTTCCGAGTAATTTTCTGCATTTGAATCAGAAAAATTTACCGCGGTCACTGTTTGTTCAGGCGGCAGTGAACCGCCATTATAAAAAGGGTTTGGATTTTCCTCATTTTCCGGAGATGCCGTGTCTGGAGCACCGCCTTCACCGTCATTGTCAAACATTTTTAAGCGCGGAAGTCCCGGTGGCAAACCGTCATCAGCAGTATTTGTTCCAGAACCGCCGTTTACAAAACCTGCACCAGAGTGCTTTGCGTTGTTAGATTCATAATTATTTGTCTGCTCAAAATTCTGAGCAAAGTGCGCAGCTTGAGAATATTCCGTGTTACCGCTAGTTTGCGGTGCCGTTTGAGGATTTTCAGAATAATTTTGCTTTATTGCGAGCCTGTTTTGACCAGAGTTTCCGGCATTCATCAAAAGGAACTGAGCTGCATCAATTGCTTTTTTTACTTCCTGATTAGAAACATACTGACCAATCCAGCAAAGTCGCGAAAATGCAAGTTCAAGTTCATAGCGCGGGCTCAAAGAATAGCGGATATCACGGTAAAGTTGCAGAAAAATACTCAAGGCACGTTCAAACTGAATGGAATTCCAACCGTTCAGAACTTTTTGACTGTATCTTTCTGATGAATTTCCCAAAAGTGATTCTTTTTTTACTCCGTTTTTTATAAAAAGCAAAGACCGAATATAATCCGCAGAATTAGAAATCAACTGTTCAATGCTGATTCCCGCCTGCAAATATTCATCTAGAAGATTAATCACAGTGTCAGTTTGAGAATCTGCACAGGCCTCAAAAATTGTATTCAGACGTTCAACGCCAACTAATCCCAGTTTATCTCGTATTTTTTCGTAAGTGATATGACCATCACTGAACGCAACAACCTGATCAAACAAAGTGTAACTGTCACGCATAGAACCGGTAGATTCACGGGCAATCCAGTACAAGGCATCATCATCGGCCTGAATATTTAATTCTTTGGCAGCATCTTCAAGACATTTTTTTACCTTATCAATTGAAACCAGCCGAAAATTAAACTGCTGGCAACGACTCTTGATTGTTGCGGGAACTTTTTGAAATTCAGTTGTGGCAAAAATAAAAATAACGTAAGCTGGTGGCTCTTCAATAGTCTTTAAAAGAGCATTAAAGGCAGAAGTCGTAAGCATATGGACTTCGTCAATAATATAAATTTTGTAACGAGATTTTCCCGGCGGAAACAGGACTTCATCTTTAATTTGACGGATATTTTCAACACTAGTATTAGATGCACCGTCAATCTCAATTACATCAAGACTTGAACCTTTTGTAATTTCCACACAGTTAGAACACTGACCACAAGGACAATCCGTCGGTCCGTGCTGGCAGTTCAAAGCTTTTGCAAGAATACGCGCTGTTGAAGTTTTACCACAGCCTCGTGGTCCTGTAAACAAATACGCGTGAGCAATTTTTCCGGATTTTATGGAATTTTTAAGAGTTTCCGCAACAAATTCCTGACCAACAAGGTCATCAAATTTCTGCGGACGACGTCTGGTAGCTGTTACTTCATACGACATAAAAAATAGTATAACGGTAAATGTTAAAAAAAAATATTTGTTTCTATTTAAAAAATATTTTTTTTCCAATTTTTTAATATTTCGTTTTCTGAAAGAAGGCTCTGAACAAGTTCTGAGCTAATTTTAAAATCCCGACTTTTTATTTAGACCTTTGGATAATTTTTGCAAATATGTCATTCTGTCATTCCGAATTTATTTCGGAATCTTATTACAGGCACTCTTTCTAACAGAGGACACCGCGTTTTTCCAAAAATTTTCACTTTTTTTTCAACTTTTTTTCTCAGTTCTTTTCTCAGTTTTTTTCCGTTTTTAATGGTAACCTCTAAAAATTGCAATTTTTAGAGGTTACTCTGAAAACACGATGTTTTAATTTGTGCTATATCAATGAATTAAAACTTGAAAACTTCTCTGAATAAAGCATTGTAAATGTTTTTTTTAGAAATGCCCTTAATATAATAAATTATCTTCTATAAAAAATTCGGAAGTTACAGAAGGATCTGATGAGTTAGAAAAATAACAATTCTCCTTTTTTTGACATTTTTCTCATCAATATGTAATATATCAAAAGAGAGTGTAAATTCTCTCTTACACAGAAACTAAGTATGGTAGCTCAAAACAAAGATATTATTCTGACAAAACTCGTTTTTCCTCAAAAAATTGCCGACTGCAGGGAATTGTATTTTAAAGGCGAAAATTTCAAGTATGAAAACTACTCTTCAAAATGCCGGCATAGCCATTTGTACAGGGACGCGTTTACGGTCAGAAAACAACAGAATTCCTTTATTCCCCACAATACAACTATATAACCAGCATTTAAAAATAAAAATAGAGAATTGATTAAAAAAAATTAGAGGATAATTTATGACAAAAAGAAAACCTAAAAAGCCTAATGCAAAAAAAATTGCACAGAACGTACCTTTGCTAAAAACTGCTGAAATTCAGCCGGCCAGCAAAACCTGTATAGGGGAGGGGGCTATACAAATAATAAGGTAAATCAAAAAGAAACAAAACCTGCCGAACAACAAAATCTTGTTGAAAAATCAAAACCCAGCGAAAAAAAAGAAGAATTTAAATACAAAGTGTCGGTTGTTGTGCCAGTTTACAACATGGCAGAATTTCTTGAACAAACACATAACTGCTGGACAAATCAGACATTAAAAGAAATAGAATTAATTTTTGTAAATGACGCTTCCACCGATAACTCTCTCCAGATTTTACAAAACAAAGCAAAAGATGATTCACGAATAAAAGTTTTTAGTTTTACAGAAAATAAAAGTGCATGGTCTGCACGACTTTTGGGAATTCAAAATGCAACGGGCAAATACATTATGTTTGCTGATGCCGACGACACAGTTTTGCCGGAAACTTGCGAAGAACTTTACAATGAAATTGAAAGAAGCAAAGTAGAAATCCTGCATTTTGGAACTGATATAATCAATGTTAATAATTTACCACAGACAAGAGTTGACGCAATGAAGCGTTTTGTTTTGCCATTTAACGGTACTTTGGAAGGTGAAAAAGTTTTTACAACGTGTTTCAGAGATAAAAAATATATGTTTTCGTTGTGGAATAAAATCTACAATGCTGAACTTTGTAAAAATGCAATAAAAGATGCAAAAGAAGCATTCCTGCCAAAAGCTCAGGACAAACTGCTTTATTTTATGATTGCCAGCATTGCAAAAAATTACAAAGGCATTGATGGCAAAAAATACTACCAATATTATTTTGGCCGCGGTTCAACCGGCTACAACCAGCTTACAATGGAACAATTTGAACGTTACTGCAGAATGGCCTGGATTGCCGACCGTATGGAATTATTTTTAGAAAAGAAAACTCTGTTGGAAAAATATCAGGACGTTGCACAAAAAAGCCGTAATGATTTGTTAAATGACTGTATGGCACGTTTCTTTAATGAAATTCCAGAAGAAAAAAAATCTGAAGCATTTGATTTACTCATAAAATACTGGAAAAATGACGAAGTTGTAGGAAAAATTGCCGAAAAATATTTTTATCAGCGCTACGAAGTTTCAAAACAACTGAAAAATGCAAAGTCACTTGTTTATAACAAAAGAAAGGTTAGAACTATTGCCACTTATTATCATTCAATAGAAAACGGCGGAGTTCAGAGAGTTTTAGCGTTATTGGCTCAAATTTGGACAGAAATGGGCTATAAAGTTGTAGTAATTACTGATGAACCGCCAAGTAAAAATGATTACGATTTGCCTGTCGGAACTCAAAGAATTGTAATTCCGCATTATTTAAAAATTAAGCCAAAAGATTATTACAGTCGTGCCACTGCACTTAAAAAAATTGTAGAAGATTACCATGTTGATGCACTTGTTTACCATGCGTGGGTTATGAATCTGATGTTTTGGGATGAACTTGCAATAAAAACAAGTGGCGCGGCATTTATTGCACATTGTCATAATATTTTTTCACTTGGACTTCTTAATTCCTGGGAAAATTATAAAAAAGTTCTGGCACCTTACCCTATTGCAGACTGTGTAATTACTTTAAGCAAAGCCGATAAAGCGTTTTGGAATTTCTATAACAAAAATGTTCAGGTCGTAATAAATCCTTTTACAGAAAAACCTGGAAACTGGAAGCCCGATGAGCGTAAACCTGATAATCATAATATTTTGTGGTGTGGCAGACTTTCTGTAGAAAAGAATCCTATGGACACAATTCCAATAATGATGGAAGTGGTAAAAGAAGTGCCGGATGCCGTTCTTCATATTTTAGGTGCAAGCCCTGACAAAACTTATGAAAAAAAACTGCGTGCAGAAATTTCAAAACACAACCTTGAAGACAACGTTATTCTTGAAGGTTTCCACAAAGACGTTAAGTGGTTCTACTTTATGTCAAAAATATTCTTGATGACATCTTCTTATGAAGGCTATTCTTTGACACTTGAAGATGCAAAAATGGCTGGAATTCCAACTGTAATGTATGAATTGCCGTATTTAACTTTAACGGAAGGCAACCGTGGCATTATTCCAGTTCCACAAAAAGACGTAAATGCTTCTGCAAAAGCTATTATTTCACTTTTAAAAGATGATGAAATGTATCAAAAGTACGCTTGTGATGCATACGCCCATATTGAAGAATTGTTCGGATTTGATTTTAAGAAAAAATGGTCAGAAATTTTTGAAAGCCTGAAAGAAAATCATACGGCCTTTGTTTCTAACTACGAAAAAATTATGATGGAAACTTTGATTTCCCATCACGCACAAGGTCTAGATAAAGTCATAAATCAAAACAACCTCTATAAACAAAATCTTAAAGCATTGATTTCTGATGAAGAACTTTCAAAAATAAAATCTGCAAAAGAAATTCAAGATTTAAGAAAAAAACTGGAAGCCAGCACTTCTCAAAAAAAATCAACTAAAGGCAAAACTATTAAAAAAATTGCCAAAAAGATAATCCCCAAAAAAATGCAGCCGGCAGTAAAAAGGATTTTTTTGCATAAACAATAGGCATCTCTAAAAATTGCAATTTTCAGAAGTTCCTTAATTTGTAAAAACTATAAACATATGGAGAAATTTATGGAAGAATATTTGAAAAAAGCGCTGTATGCACGAGGTTTTTTAATTTCTACCCGAAAAATAGAAAATTTTGACTCTCTGCCCGGCTATAAGTGGAACGAACTGGTTATAACTAAAAATAATTCAGAAAATTTTTATGTCTACTATGACCCGCGAAACGAAACTGCCTTTGTCAAAAATGATGATTTTTTTGTTTTTGTACTTGGTGTTTGCGTTGATTTAAATCAGGAAAGAATTGATATTTCTGACACCGCGCAAAAAATTTTGGAAACACTGAGCCTTTCAAAAAATGATTTTTTGAACTATGTTGATGAACTTTGCGGAAGATTTATTATTTTTTACGGAGATTCAAAAAACTCCTTTGTAATTCAAGATGCCTGTGGCATGCGTTCTTGTTTTTATTCAAAAAATTTTATTTCGTCACATTACAGCCTTATAAATGACATTGAAAAAAATGATTTCATTGAATATTGGGAAACTTATAACGCTTTGGAACAAAAACCGTGGTATCTTCCAGGAAATTATACACCGTACAAAAATATTTACACATTAATTCCAAATCATGAATTAAATTTTGAAACCAGTAAAGTTTCAAGAATCTGGCCTCGCAGTCCTAAAAAAAATATCAGTGCCGTTGAAGTGCAGCAATATTTTGAAACCACTTTAAAAAGACAAATTGAACTGGTATCTAAAAAATATAAACTGTTAGTTTCCTTAACTGGTGGAAAAGATTCAAGAATTACCTTGAGTACTCTAAAAAACGTGCCACGAGAAAATTTCGTTACCTTTTCATATAAAAATAATTCAAAAACTGATTCAAATAGCTTTGATAATGAAATGGCAAAATATCTTACAAAAGAATTTAATCTGCCTTTTAAGCAATTGATGTTAAACAATCCACTTCCCGCAGGTTTAAAGGAAATTTGCAAAAAAAATCATTATCACGAGCATGTTCCAAGGGCAATTCCAAAATACATAACAGAATTACCATACACATCTTCGGGGGGGATACATTTAAGAAGTAATTTAATGGAAATTATCAGAGAACGCGGATATTATCGCGCAAAAATTGATAGTGGTCAGGTTTTAAACAGAATTTCTTACGGCTATACTCATAATGACAAAAATCCTTTTGTTCAAAAAGGCTTTGACGAATTTTATAACGAACAGGAATACAACAAATTCAACGCGGATTACGACTATTCAGATATTTTTTACTGGGAATACAGAATGGGACTGTGGCATTCAGGGGGCATTCTCTTAAATACAGACATTGCATTTGACACTTACTGCCTTTTTAATCAAAGAAAGTTGCTGGAAATAGGACTGTCAATGCCAAAACTTTACATACAAAACAACTATCTGGTTTATGAAACAATAAAACATTTATGGCCGGAAATTCTTTTTTATTTGCCAAATAGCGAAGAAAATTTGCTACAAAAACATTCAATTTTTGATGCCGTTGAAATGTATCCTTTTGTAAAAGATTTTGAATTCAGCGGAAATTCAGAAAATTTTTATTCTGTAAAAGGTTCTGCTTTTTTTGAATTTGGCTTTATTGGCGAAAAAGACGAAAAAATTGTTCAGTCACAACTGAAAGTTTCAAAAACAAAATACAGAAAATTGACTTTTGTGTTAAACGGTATTTCTGATGACATAAAATCAGCGTATAAATATTCTGTTTTGATAAATGGAATTGAAATTGCATCTGGTCACATAACAAAAGAATCTGAACTGGTAAAATACACAACCGACAGCGATATTCAAGAAGTTATTATCAAACTTGAAAAACAAAAAGATATTGCCGGCGAAGTACAAATTCTTAGAATAACAAATTTCAGATTGACAAGATAAGGGTATCTCTAAAAATCCCTTACGGATTAGTTTAAGTTACATTAGGGCATCTCTAAAAATTGCAATTTTCAGAGGTTCCCTATATAATTATCTGTTATCTGGAGATATTAAAACTAAATGTGTCCGATTTCTGTAATTTTGCCATCTCTGAATGTCAGACAATACATAGACGAATGTTTGCAAAGCGTAATGAATCAGTCTCTCAAAAATATTGAAATAATCTGCGTTGATGCTGGTTCAACTGACGGAACTTTAGAAATCATCAAAAAATATTGCGAAAAGGACAGTCGGATTAAACTGATTTTGTCTCAAAAAAAATCTTACGGCTATCAAATGAATCTTGGAATTTCACAGGCGACTGGCGAATACATCGGAATTGTAGAAACTGATGATTTTGTGCCTTCAAAAATGTACGAAAGTCTTTATAACATTGCCAAAAAACAAAATGCTCAGATTGTAAAAGCTGATTTTTACAGATTTAAAACTATTGACGGCAAAATTGAGCGCACTTACAACCGTCTTGATACTTCCGGGACTTTTTACAACCGAATCATAAATCCTGCAAAAGAAAAGCGAATTTTTCGGTTCATTATGAACACTTGGAGCGGAATTTATCAGCGCGAATTTTTAGAAAAAAATCAGATTAAACACAACGAAAGTGACGGGGCATCGTTCCAGGACAACGGCTTCTTTTTCAAGACTTTTGCCTGCGCCGACCGGGTATTTTTTGTAAATCAGCCTTTTTATATGAATCGCCGCGATAACGAAAATTCTTCTGTGGCAAATAAATCAAAAGTTTACACAATGACTTCCGAGTGGAATTATATTTACGACTGGCTCAAAACTGATAATGAACGACTAAAGACTTTTAAGGATGTGTATTTTTTGAAAAAATATCACAATTTGAGCTTTACATTGCAACGCATTGGAGACGAATACAAAGAAGAATTCATAAATCATTTTTCAAACGAAATGAAAACTATTCTGAGTGCAAAAAAATCTGTAAGAAAAATTTTTACAGTTTACGAATGGCGCAGAATAAAATTGATTGCAAAAAATCCTCAAAATTATTATAGAATGAGAAAAATTGGCTGTACTTACAATCTGACATTAAGAATTTTAAAAAAAATCGGAAATATAAAACGTTTTTCGAAATTCCTGATTAAAATTGACGGTAAAATTTCTGAAGCCGACAGATTCTCCTCTTTTCTTCTTTACGAAGGACCGTTGCCTGCAATCCGCAGAGTAAAATGGAAGAACATAAAAGACATTGTTACACAGGAGCAGGCTCATGATTGATGTTTCTGTGATTGTTCCTGTGTATAATGCCCACAAACATCTGGAAGAATGTATAAAAAGCATTACTTCTCAAACTTTGAAAAATATAGAAATTATTTGCGTTGACGACGGTTCAAGGGATAATTCTCTGGAAATTCTTGAAAAATTTGTCGCCAATGACGCTCGAATCCGAATTATCCATCAAAAAAATGCAGGTGCCGCCGCTGCACGTAATCACGGATTAACAATTGCAAAAGGAAAATATCTTTCTTTTCTTGATTCTGATGATTTTTTTGAACCAACAATGCTGGAAGATGCGTTTAAAAAGGCGGAAGAAGAAAATTCCGAAATTGTAGTTTTTAAAGCTGATTTTTATAACGACCACCTTGAATATTTTTCGCCGTGCACTTACAGCCTGAGAGAAAATATGCTTCCTGCACAGCGGCCATTTGCCGGCAACGAAGTTCAAAAGGATGTTTTTAAAGTAATTGTGGGCTGGGCTTGGGATAAACTTTTTTTAACAGATTTTGTCCGCAAAAATGAACTGAAATTTCAGGAATTAAGAACTTCAAACGATATGCTCTTTGTTTTTTCTGCGTTTATAAAAGCTCAGAGAATTTCTACTCTTCCAGAAATTCTTGTGCACCAGCGCCGTGGAGAAAGCTATTCACTTTCTAGAACCCGCGAAAAATCCTGGATGTGCTTTTACGAAGCATTAATTGCTCTTCGGCAAAAACTTTTTGACTGGAAAGTTTACGGCCGCTTTGAAGCGGACTATATTAATTACGCACTGCATTTCAGCCTATGGAATTTGAACACACTGAAAGGCACTGCAAAAAAGAAACTGTACTATAAACTCAAGTGGGAATGGTTCAAAGAATTGGGAATAAAAGATTTTCCAAAGGAAAAATTTTACCACAAAGGCGAATACCTGCAGTTTTTACAGGTTATGAAGCTGCCGTATAATAAGACTCTCCAATCAATTCTCTCTTTTATACAGCGCGGATTAACCTGGTTTAAGAGAAAAATCAAAAAATAAAATCTAGTTAACGAGCAAAATAAGAATTTTTTATCTAAATGTCACTTTTAAACACAGATTTAGATAAAAAATCTCGGAAAATTTCAAGACTCGGTGTTATCCCCCCCCCTGGAACTTTTAGTTTGGTAACATCAACCATATCAATTACAGCGGCTTTTCCTTTTTCCTGTAAAAATCCCAGGCAATATAAAGGATAGGCACAAATTCCCGGAAAGTTATTTTCCTACACAGAAATTTGCAAAAATGCTGGAAAGTATATCATCCGGGGTAATGTCACCGGTTACAGTAGAAAGTGCATCCAAGGAATCTTCCAAGTCCTGGACAACTGCATCAAGTGAATAATTGTCGGCAACACTAACTAGTGCGTGTTTTACACATTCTAAGGCTTCTGTAACGGCTTCTTTTTGGCGCGCAGAGCCAAGTCCGGCCTGTTCCCGGTCTGTAGAAATGCCCTGTGTAAGAACTTTTGTAATTTCTGAAAATAAATTTTTTAGACCGTGGCCCGTTTTTGCAGAAACTGAAACAAAGCAGGCGTTGCGGGCGGCGTTTGAGCCCGCAGAAGGGGGTGTCGGCGCAACGTAGTGCGACGCAGGGGGAAGACTTTCCCCCTCATTATTTAATTTATCGCTTTTGTTTAAAACTACAATCAATGGTTCGTGGCAATTCTGAATAAAATCGTTGTCGTCCGTCAAAAGACCGGTAGAACTGTCCACAACGTAAAGGACGAGGTCGGCATCGCCAGCAAGATTTTTTGTGAGTTCAACGCCCTGCGCTTCTATAACGTCGTCAGTTTGGCGAAGTCCTGCCGTGTCAAAAAGTCGCACGGGAATGCCGTTTATGCTTGCCCAACTTTCAAGCCAATCGCGGGTTGTGCCTTCAATATCGCTGACAATTGCGCGTTCTTCTTTTAAAATTGCATTAAAAAGTGAAGATTTTCCGGCATTTGTACGGCCTGCAAGAACGACGCGGGCACCATCTTGGTACAATTTTTCGGCTTTCCATGAATCTGCAAGGCTTTGAAGGCGCTGAACGGCATTTTTTATGTTGGAAGAATCGAAAGTGTCCGCAAAATTTTCTTCGTCTTCGGGATATTCAATTTCAACTTCTATTGCAGCAATTGTATCTATAATCAACTTTTTTATTGAGTCGATTTCTTCAAAAAGTGAACCGGAAAGTCTACCGGCAGCGTGACTGCGGGCAAGGTCGGTATGGCTGTCTATGATTTCTTTTATGGCTTCGGCTTTTGTTAAATCGGTTTTTCCGTTTATGTATGCCCGAAAAGTGTATTCGCCACGGAGTGCCTGCCTAAATCCATTTTTTAATAGCAGATTTTGAATTGCTGTGACAACGCTTGTTCCCCCATGGCAGAAAATTTCCACCATATCTTCGCCAGTAAAACTTTTTGGCGCGCGATAAACACCAAGCATAACTTCGTCAATACGTTCACGCACGTCTGACAAGGCATAGGGGGCGGCGGAGTGGAGTTCTGTTTTTACCGGCGATGTCGTGGCGGCACTCTGCAAAATCCAACCGTAAACCAGGGTATTTCCCGATGCAGAAAGCAAGGCTTTTGGTCTGCTGAATAATTTGCTTACAAGTTCTATGCAATTTTTGCCGGAAACGCGCACAATTCCCAACGCCCCCGGAGCCAGTGCTGTCGCGATTGAAGAAATTGGTTCTTCCGGGGTGTACTGTCCTATTGTCATTTATCTTACCTTCAAAAATGGTTTTGAAGTTTTATTTTCAATAAAATCTTCTTCCGGATATTGTAAAAGAATACTGTCTAGAATTGAAAGATCTTTGTCTTCTACATAAAGTGGCCGCATTTTAGTTCCAATGGCAGGTTTTCTAAATTCCAATCCCGCCTCATATGTTGTAAGTCCAGATTCTTCCGTATCTGTATTATCCGGCGGTGTTACTGAATAATCACCGGAATTGTTCCAGCACATATATCCGTGATTTGAAGCATCTTTTACGCCGAAAAATTCCTTTTTGATGTAATCAGAATTGTAATATTTGCGGTCATAAGGCGCGTAACCTAGATAAAAACACTGAACCCACGGCCTTATGATTGCGCGGTTACGGCATAAAATTGTGTTTCTGAACGTTCCGTAAAAATAAATTCTGTAAGTACGGTCTGCAAGCGGAGAAAAATTCATCCAGGAATCTTCAAAATGACTTGGATAGAACATCGGGCCTATTACATCAACATATTCGGCAAGCATTTCTGCATCCTGACCTGTTCGAGTACCGCTTCTGTACCAGCCGTTTGCACCGTAAATATCAATTCCAATTGGAGCCTTAATATTTTCGCGGGCATAAGAAAGAAAAGAAATCAACGCAGATTCTTTGTCCATTCCCGGATTTTTCCAGCGGTACTGGGCATTGTACATATTTAACCCGTCCGTCGGGAAACGGATATAATCAAACTGAATTTCATCAAAACCGCGGGCAACCAATTCTTTGGCAATCAGAATATTATATTCCCAAACTTCCTCAGAATAAGGATCGACCCAGTTTTCATCATAATAAGTCGTAGTTTTTTCGCCGGTTGCGTTTCCGTCATCATCTAAAACATCTTCATACCCTTTTATTCCGACCCAAGGTTTATTATTTGACTTATCCCAAACCGCATATTTTCCACCAGAATAACCGGCAAGGCTTCTGTCTTTAAAAGTTACAATTCGTGCAATAAGATAAATATTGTCCTTTTTGAACTCACTGATAAAATGATCCAGTTTCACGGCATACATTGAAGTCTTTGCCTTTTTTAAAACCTCAGAATCATGAGAATCGTAGCGCAAATAGCCGTAATCGTCTTTCATATCAATTACAATGCTGTTCATATTGCGGTCTTTCACGATTTTTTTATATTTATCAATTCCGGTCTGATTTCTGCACTGATACGCTGAAGCATAAATGCTTTTCTGACCATCTGCTTTTTCCGCGTAAGTTGTATTCACCGTTCCAGGATAAAGCATCCAAAGTTCATTTAATAAAACACCTTTTGCAAATCCACTTCGATTTTGAGGAATCCACGCGGTGTTAGTCATTCCAGGAACAGCTGAAAACGACTTCTGCCATTCGCTTTCTTTTACGGGAGTTCCCGGGCTTGTAAAATTATTGATATCATAAGAACCAAAACCTTCAAGTTTTGTAAAAAGCATAACGTCATCAATTAAAGTCAACCCGTCAATTGCATCGGCGGGTTCTGTTCCCTTATAAATCAACTCTCCACATTTTTTCTGCCAGTTAAATTTATAAATGCGCGGAATAAACATTTGCGACAGGAAAATTTCTGTGTAGACAGTGCCATCCGCATTTGTACGGACAACCGGCAAAATATCAGAAATTTCGTCCGGATTTGCATTACTCTGCATGCGTTCAAAACCGTCTTCAACATCTTTCCACCTGGCATTTTTTAAATCCGGCTGAATATAAGAAAGTCCAAGAATCGGATGACTCATAAAAACTGTACATTCGCCGTCAATTGTGGCAACTGCAACCGCTTTTACTCCCGGAGTCTTTAAACTCATGGATTTTAGATTTTTCCAAGTTTTGCCGGCATCGCGACTCAAAAAAACTGCATCTTTTGTTGCAGTTACAATTTCCAGATTATTCAAAGGATTTACGGCAATGTCTTTTAATTCCTGAATCTGCTTTACAAGTGTCGTCTGCCTGTTTTCGTATTTTTTTATTGTCAAAAACGGCAGACCGTCATTTATATTTTCAAAATTTTCCAAATCATCAGTTTTAAAAAGACCTTTTTCCGTCCGCATCAAAAGAACCGACCGTTCCAAACCTTCAGCATCCGGCAAATTCAAAATCAAAATCTGATCAACACGGCCTTCTTTCCACAACGGAAAAACATTATTAGACGCTGTGACTTTAAAAAGTCCTTCATCAGAACCAACAAGAAAATATGAATTCACCGCTCCGTTTTGATTTTCAATTTCATTTACTTCAACAGACTGATTGATTTTTTCTGGTAATTGATAAAGAGGCTTAATTTCCTGCGCCCCCAACGTAAAAACATTTAGTAATAAACAAACTGCAATAAGAAAGATACCCATAGTTCAAATATCGGTGAGTTTTCTAAAGAAATTTACAAAAAGCAGCGTGATTTTATCGGGAGGGGCTGAACAATAACAGGTTCTTTTTAGATTATGTTCTGAAAGCCTTGCATCTATGTATTAAGGGTTCAGAGTTGCCTAAAAAATTGCAATTCTTAGAGGTATCTTTGAATGTTTTTACAAATAAATTATAACACAATTTTATTAAATTTGAAGCCAAAATTAAATTTCTGCCATAAAAAAATAACTTCGCCATCTTTCCTCCCCCCAAAAAAAACAGGCTGTCATTTCTGACAGCCCGAAAGATAAGGAGATTTATTATAAGGGAACCTCTAAAATTGCAATTTTTAGAGGTATCTTTGATAACTAGAATAAATTAAATCTTAATCCCACAGCTAACTGTGGTACCTGGTTTTGAATTACGTAAGTCGTAGAACTTGAAACGTCCGTTGGAATAAACCAGTAACTGAATTCAGTGTAGAATGAGAACTGACTGAATACTTTTCTGTTGAACTTCATCAACGGGAATTCAAGTTGAACAATAATTGCAGACAATGTCTGGGTAGAAATTGAAGTTTCTGTAGTAGATTTCCATCCACCGTCATTAAACCATGAGAACTGAGCACCTACGGCAAGCGATGCATAAAGCCATTCAAAGTCACGCCCAAACAACAAACTGAACGGCAATGTATAAACATTTGCAAGCACTTTTACACCCCAAATGTTATTTCCACCGTAACGCATCTTTGTCAAATCTTGATTGAAGAGTGTAGACATAAAGTTTCGCTGTTCCTGAGTGTACTGTCCCCACTGTACCTGAAGTTTTACAACATCATCAAAGAAAGTAAGACCAGCACCAACATCAAAGAAGGTTGAACCAAGGAAGTGGAAGTCAAAATAGAATCCCTGAATAAATGACGGAATTTCATAAGATGACTTATCTCCTTTTCTTAATGTTACAGTTACACCTTCAAGTTTTACGTCGTCATTAGAAAGTCCAGATGCTTCAAGAACCTGGTTGTACTTACCGTCAACAACCGGCGAAATCAACTTAATAGAAGGAGCCGTGTTATCAACCTGAATCAAAGTACGATTTGTAGCAATTTCGCCGTTAGCCATTGTTGCTCTAACGAACATAAAGTGTGTTCCTTCTGCAATATCATAATTTTCAATACGATATTTCCAAGAATTCTTTGTAGAAATTTCTTTGAAAGTTTCACCATTATCAAAACTGATTTCTATTTTTTCAAGTTTCTTATTAAGGTAATCTATCTTGAATTCGTCACTTGCATCTCTTGATTTGTAAAGTTCTTTATCTGCCGGGTCAATTTCATAACCTGCGTGACCTTTAATCCATGGTCGGTTTATTGCAAAGTCACCGTAAACAAAGTTATCAATTGTAATCCAAGGACCATAAGGACTGTAAGTAATCTGCTGGTCACGTGAAGGAATTTCCATTCCGTCAGAAAGTACTGTAGTTACGTGATATTTATGAACTCCAGAAACGGCTTTTCCTGATGTTTCACCGGCAATTTCAAAGGTTTCTGCAGTTAAATCAAACTTGTAGAATCCGCTTTCTTGTAGAGTTGTTTCATCAACAACTACATCGTCAATGTAAAGTCTTAACAGTGTAATTTCTTTTTCTTCTGATTCAGATTGACCGTAAAGCGAGAATTTTCCCTGTTTATGCTGACCATTCAGCGGATATAAAATATCAACGCTTGCAGGCTCCTTGTTCTTCTGTAAATGAACGTTGCGACTGATGTTTGTCGTATTTCCAGCAAGGTCTTTAGCGGTAAGTTCTACGTTATAACTTCCGTCCGGCATACTTGAAATATCAACTTTTTCAGAAATAATCGTCTTGACTTCAAGATTCTGAACAAAAGGATTTTCAAGAGTTTCCATATTGCGGACAGTTACATAAAGTTCCGAAATTCCAACGTTATCAGAAGAATATCCGGAGAAGAAAATTTCGCCCGCTGAATAAGAGTCATCTTTTGGATATTCAAGAGACAACAGAGGAGAGTTGTTATCAATGTTAATCAAACTTGAATACAATCCTTGAATTCCGTAGCCATCAACAATTTTTAAGAATACTGCGTGTGTACCGCCGTTAAGGATTCGTGTATCAACATCATAAGACCATTCTTCAAGACCGTTTGCATCATTAAAGCTGTTTCCGTTATCAAGAGAAATCTGAACGCTCTTAATGCCGTTTTTATCGCTTGCTACACCAGAAATTGTTACATATTCCTTTACAGAAGAATTGATTGAAGGATGCAAAATTTCACCTTTTGGTTCTTCAAGAGAAACCTTGAATGATCTTGAAACTTCTTCCCCTTTAATACCATTAATATCAACAGCGTAAACTGTAACGGTATGTTCGTTATCAGTCATTTCTGTAAGGCTGATTGGCTGTGAATAACTTGTTCCCATTTCCGGAATCATTTTGTATTCACCGTTATCAATCTTGTAATAAACGGTTGGACCACGAAGAATGCTGCCGTCCTCTGCCTTTTCAACGCCATCATCATCATAAACTATGCCGGAAATAACAAAGTCACGAGTAATAACTTCGCCTTCTTCAGGAACATGAATTTCTGCTCGCGGTAAGTCAGAAAGTTCATCAATAATGAAATTCCACTGTCCTATTTCAACTTTGTTTCCTGCTCCATCCTCAAAAGAGAACTTCATAGTATCGCTCATAGGATAATCTTCCGTACCAATCAAAAGTCTTGGCAAAGATTTGTAAGGAACATCTTCAACAATTGAACCATCGCCAGACTGATACTGTATTTTTTCGATATACATATCATCTGTTGCCTTGAATACAACAAGTGTCTGACCGTTTACAACATCATCAATTCCCGGTGTAATAACTTCAACCTGCGGCGGAGTTACATCTTTTGAAGTTGAACAATAGCAGTATGTTGATTGACCAGAATTATCAGTTGCACGAACAGTAAGCGGAACAAGACCGTCAGCAAAATCTTCAAGAGAAATTTCCTGATTAAATGTTACGGCTTCTGAAGGTCCGCTGATTGTAAGTGCCGTCCAGTTTTCACCGTCCAAAGAATATTCAACAGACTTTACGCCAGTTCCATCTGATGCCGTTCCCGAAATTTTGAGTGTATTTCCTGTCCAACTGTGATTTTCCGGTGTAAGCAGCGAAAGTACCGGTGCCTGACCATCAGAAATAAAATTCAATGCCGGAGAATTATAAGAATCTCCGTACTGATCCTGAACTTTAAGAACAATATTTCTGTAAGTTCCATCTCTAGTTGCCTTTAATGCAAAGAGGTTTCCGTGTCGTTCAATAACAAGACCTCTTGTGCTGCCTGTTAATTCGCCAATAGGATTTACACAATTTGCATAGAAATAGAAACATTCACCTTCGCCAATAATATATGTATTGTCAGAAGCTCTGTATTCAACTCCAGAAGGTGTAAATGTGTAGATTTTTTCTTCATCATCAGCTTCTATAACTTCGCGAAGTACCACAACATAACCAGAAATTTCTTTTGTTACGTTGCCGGCTCTTACTGTTACGGTAATTTTATTTGCTCCGGCCAGTAAATCATTCAACGGAATTTCTAGTAAAAGAGGTTCACCAACATTTTTTACTGGAACTTTTGAAAGTCGTGTTTTATTTCCTGCAACTTCATATTCAATAGAATTGATTGCAAGTTCTGTTTCAATTGTAACTGTCACAGAACTTCCGGTAACGCCACTTTGAGGCAACAGTAGTGAAGTTCCGTTTGCAAAAGACTTTTCTTTTATGTTTGTTACTATTGAACTTTCACCAGTTTCTGCATCAAATAAAGTTGAAGTTTCTGGAATCTTAATTGATGTAAGGTTAACTTTTAAATCACCGTTTTTAGTAATTACTCCATTTGAAGTAACGGTTCTTCCGTATTCTGTTGTTGCAGAAATTGAAATATCTTCAGTCTGACCTGCATAGAAACCGTCAGTTGTAAAAATCTGGAAAGTTTTTGCATTTGACTCGCCATTTTCATCAACAAGATTGCCCTGGAATGCTACAACGCCGTATTTTGCATAATCTTCGTAACCGTTGATAATCACAGTATGAGGATTAGCTTTTTGTAAATCTTTAGCAGGATCTTTTGGCTGGTTATTAATATTGTTGATTGCAGTGGCTATAACAGATTTTTTTCCACCGGCAGTTGTTGCAACAATTTCAATAATGTAAATTGCATTAGCTTTTGGACCTGGAACCTGTACTGTTTCTGTTACAGTTTTAAACTGAGACTGTTCAGCTGATTCTGTACTTTCTACGTTTTCTTCTGCACCCCAAGAATCTTCACCCCATGAATCGTCATCTTCTGACATTTCCGGGAATTCATAATCTTCCGGGAAGACTGTTCGTTCAATTGTACGTTCAACTAAATCAAAATTATCATAAGAAATTGTAAACGTTCCGTCCCTATTAACAGTTACCGGGTTAAATTCACCTGCAACTCCGGCAGACAAAGATTTAAGAACATTTCTTGAATCAAAAGAAGGCCTTACTTCAAGAAGTCTGTACTGAACTGCGTTATCATCTGCAAGTTTTGAAGAACAAGTTACCTTTCCTTTAATCTGAATTGTGCTGTAATTTCCACGTACATCAATCAACTGTGAATCATAATTTTGAACATCTAGAGTGATTACTGGAATTGCCGTGTCCTCAGAAAAAGTAAGTGGAATAGAATCAACTGTGTGGCCCTTATCTGTTGTTACACGAACTGTAATTTTATCAGAAATTCCAACACTTTCCGGATGATTTCCGTAAGTAAATCGGATTGAATTTCCATCAAGAGTTGCATTAATTCCAAAATTATTATTTGCCGGAAGAACTCTTACGCTTCTTGCATTTCCGCCGGCAAGATATGCAGTAATCGGGTGCTCGCGGTCAAGTTGAACAACGCCGTTTTCGTCAACTTCACTACCAAATACAATTTCTTCTTCCGCGTTATCTTTTGCGTTATTTTTTACATATAGAAGAGCAGTATAATCAGATTCACGGTTATCAACGTCAGTAACGTGAACATTGTAATAAACAATTCCTCTTGGCAGGCTGCCCATATTGCTCAGTCGTGCTTCATAAGTCAAAGGCTGATTTTTTGGTTCATCTGTAACTTCTGAACCAGAATAAACAACGCCTTTGAAAATGATTTTTGTAGTAACGGCTTTAATTCCAGAAGAACCTTTTATCTGAACTGCAAGTTCCGTTGCAGATTCAGGGTCAATTGTGGTTCCCTGTACAAATTCTGTAATTTCTGAACCTTTTATAAGATTTACTTTTTCAAACAGAGGATTTCCGCCCTTGTTATAGAATTCCACTACAGAAGCATTACCTGCAGTTCCGTCAATATCAACAGGAGTTACTTTGATTGTATGTCTACCGGCTGCAAGCTCTTCAAGTTTTCCAAAATCATAAGAATAATCACCGTGAGTTTTCTGAATCTGCGGTTCATTATCATCAAGCTGAATAATTACCGAATCAACACCGTCATCATCAACAGCAAAACCGCGTGCAATTATATGACCGCTGTCACTCTTGATTAATTTTGTTTCAGGATCAACAACAGGCTCAACCACAGTTACAATTTCCGGCTTGTCGCTGTCCTGGTCAACAGGAACTAAAAGAACCTTATCAACAACGTTTCCAATACTGTCAACTGCACGAATTGTAAATTTTCCAGCTTTTTCTTTTAATTTTCGTGAATCAATATCAACAATCCAGTAAGGATTACCCGGAATAATATCAATATTCCCGCTATCATTTCCGAATGTCCAACTTAAACTTGCAATTCCAACAACGTCTTTTGCATAACCGGCAACTGAAAAAATACCGTTCTGAACATCAGAAGCAGTTGGAGAAAGGATTTTTACATCAGGTTCGGTGTTATCAACAAACATAAGGTATGAAGATAAACCTATAGAACCCATGTTGTCATAAGCCTTGAACCACAAAACCTTTGCGCCATCATCAAATTTCTTTGTATCAAGAGAAAGTGTAAAAGTCGCTTCTGAAGGACGTTTTTTATTTAATTTGATTTTTAATTCTTTAAAAGTTTTACCATTATCAACAGAGTAGAACAAACGCTTTATTCCGTTTCCATCAGAAACAACGCCGTTCAATTTTATAGTTCCGCTGACAAGTGTTCCCATAACTTTTTCTTCAATAGTCGTAACCGGCTGTGTTCTATCCATTTGCCAAGTAACGGTTGAATTGTCTGTTTTTATTTTTTTAGGATTATTTTCTTTGGCAGGATCATTAATATCAAAGCCCTTAACTCTAATTGTGTGCGGGCCTTCTTCAAGATTTGTAGTATCAAGGTAGTAAGACCAATATTCCGTGCCTTCGGCAATTACAGTCTGTTCCCATTCAGTACCTTCATCAAGGATAAGTTCAACTTTAGAAACACCATCGTCATCACTACAAGTACCTACAATGTTCAGATTTCCTACAACACGCATATTCGGTGACGGATTAATAATTCCCACAACAGGTAAATCCGAAATCTTGTCATACCTGATATTAAAAGGACCTTCTACAGATTTATTACCACCCATATCCGTTGCAGTAACAAAAATGTTGAATTTGCCTTCTTTTCTAGACTCAAGGTCAAACTGTTCCAGCCAGCTGTACTTATTGCTAACTTCACGTTTTTCAACATCTTTTCTTCCATGTGCAAATACAATCGAAACATTGGATAGTAATAAAAGAATCACTAAAGTTTTAAAAAATTTTGACATAGCAATTTCACTCCTATCTTGATTTTAGACTTCTACATCTTTTAGTATCGGCGAAAATAACAGTTTTTATGAGAATTTTCTCACAAACTGATGGGACATTACAAAAACAATAATATTGTTATTCTATTCTTATTTCTAATAAAAATCAAAATTTTATGTTTCTTTCTATCTTTTGTCGGACGTTCCCCTACGGGTCGCGTGTTCCGCAGTTTCAAAATCCTCAGCACGCAAATGGCGTGCTTCCGGGTTTCGGCTTCGGCAGTCAAAACTGCCTTCGCCGCTGCTCCACCCGCTAACGCACGGCGCCACTGCATTGCCAGTAACGCCAGTGTTGCGAACTCTAAATACGTCACATCGGTGCTTTTTCACTCAAAACCTTGACATAGCTATTTTCAAGGATACCTCTATAAAAAAAACGCGGTACACTAAAAAATGCACCGCGTTTAGGAATACGTTCAAATTTAAATTCTAAAATCTCTGTTCAATATTAAAACCGAATTTTGGTTCAACATTGCCATCCCTAAAGTAAAAGTCCGCACTTATAGATGCATAAAATTTTGCGGAACTATTGGCAAAACTACCAACGTTCAAATAAGAAAATCCGCCCAAAAGTTTTACGGAAGCAAGTCCTATCAACTTATTCTGACCAGAAGTAATTGCATTAAATTCTTCGTTTGCCATATAAAATGGTCGTGGATTCGTATTATCCTGGTAATTATATCCCGCACAACCAGTCAAACTAAGCTGAAGATTTGAAATGTAAAAAATAGTGAACACAGGTACCGCTTTTTGAATTTCCAAATTTAGTAAAACCATTTCTGCGCCAACATAAGCCAAATCAGGATAATAAGAAAGTCCAATCAAAGAACTGCGCACAAGCGACGTAGAAAAAGCATTTGCCACAATTTTTACAGGAAGATTGTAAGAAATATTTGAAGGACAGGTGATTGGCAAAAGCCGCGGAATGTACAAAACAGAATAAACCGACATATCAACGCCGTCATAGTCCTTTTTATTGTCTGTAATGTTGTAACTTATGTCGTAATACGGCACAACTCCAATGTTTATTCCGGCTTTTGAGTTACGCGAATCACCGACCTTTCTTACAGAACTGAAAATTAACCGCATTGCAGCCCTGCCGTAAGCAAAAACTGTAGGATCAACGCTCTGATGTCCGCCAAAATATTCTGACATCAATTCTGATCCAGGTGCAAGATCTTTATTGTTTGAACGGCCAACGTGACCATAAATCTGCGGTGCAGCAGCAAATGCACTGAAATGTCCAAAACTCTTTGTAAATGTGGTTGTTACGGAAGTTTCTGCAGCTTTCCAGCCAAGCGGGTCAAATTCTGACATTGCGTGTAATGCGTAAGTGAACATTGAAGTTGCTGTTCCACCTGTGTAATCCAGTGAAAAACCGTAAGAATTTGTTTGCGTGCCATAACCGGCAGAAATTGTAAACAAATTTGCATCCCAAGGATTTTTTACCGAATAAGTTAGACCCAACGGCATTGTATATGAAGTTCTGTTTTTTGAATCATATGATGTCGAAGTCAGTCTTGAAAATGGCAGCAAAAGTCCTTTATAAGCAAATTTAAACGGATTATATTTTACTGCTTCGTCCAAATGCAGATTTTGAACCGATTTTTTTGAATCAATAGTCTCGTCAATTACATTTTTTGTGGAAACTGAAAGCAAAGCCGTGCCGCTTGCAACTGTTTTTGATTTTTCAAAAAGTGAATCGCCACGGAAAAGCCTGTTGTTTTCAAAGAATTTTCCACCGTAAATAATGTCTCCGGATTCGCAAACCACAGGACAGTAAACACCACCAGACAAATCTGTATCAGAAAGTGTAATACTTCCGTTATTAAGATTTAATTTTCCGGCACGTGGCATAGTTCCTTTTGCACACCAGCTGAAATAAACTTCGTCCTTATTCTGCAAATTATGCGAAAGATAATGAACAATCATCGTTTCATAATTAAATTTCTTATCATTTTCAGAAATTGGGAAATTTTTTACAAAATTGCCTTTTAAATCACAAACCTGAATAGAAAAATTCATTTCATTTTTCAGTATAAAAGCAAATCTGCCGTCACCAATGTCGGCACAAACGTTCGGCAATTGTTTTCTTTCAAAATTGACAAAAACTGTCTCGGCATCAGATTTTTCAACTTTTCCGCCATTTTCTGTCAATTTAGAAATCATAATCTGATTATTTTCACCGCTAAATTTGTGGCAAACCAAATAATAATCATTTTCATTTTGAATTATAGATGCTTCTTTTACACCGTTTTCTTTGAAATAAGTCCATTTTTTTGATTCAGTGTTATAAACAGCCACGTGATACTGATAAACAGAAGCCTTTGCATCATAATAACTTACCGCAATGTACTTTCCATCTTCCGATTGAACGGCAGTTTCAACATAATTCAGCTGAAATAATTTTTTAGGATTTGCATTTCCATTTTCAAGATTCTGATTGCTTACAAAATAAGCCGTGTTATTGTACTTATCAATGTAAGTTAAACCTTTCTGAGAATAAGAAAGTCCAAAAGGCTGACTTGCACTTTTATTCTGAATTGTAGATTTTGTTGCCGAAGAATTAAAAAAATCTTTTGCAAGTCCGGCAGCGACAGGATCAGCAGGAATTTGAGGAACTTCGTAACTCTGCTGAAAATCTTGCCAGGCTTTGCTTAAACTTAAACCATTATAAGCATTTTTAAATGCCAGACTGATGAACAAAGAAGCGTTCACACAGTTGTACCACCACTTTGCATATTTTTCCATTCCGTAAGTTTTCTGCAAATATTCATGAAAAGCACCGTTAAAGTTATAATACGACCCCGCCGGATAAATGTCTCGCGAACCTTGAATATCGCTGAACGCCGGAAATTTTCCTTCAATTTTTGCCTGTTTTACCGGCTGACGAGTAAATTCGTCGTTTAAACGACCGTAACCGTCAACACTTTCGCTTGCAACGGCAGCACCTTCTGCCATTCCGGGAGTTATAGTCAACGGTGCAAAAGTAATAATATCACCAAAAATCTTACCAACGCTTTTAAAAAACGGAGACTTTATATTGTGAGTAAACGCGTGCGTAAGTTCGTGCTTAAAAGTGTCCAGCAAAGAATCTTTTTGATTTTCAAGATCATCAATAGGTGCCGTCACAAACAGAAGAATGTGATTGTAAGTGTAACTTGTGTAATAAGCATTAAAAAGTTCCGTTTTTGAAGTCAAAACAATCGGAAGCCTGCACGGCGGATTTTCAATCTTGTAAGAATCCACAAGTTTTTCGTAAATTCCGTCTGCATTTTCGTAAAGAATAGCGGCACTTTCTTCACAACTTTCCGGATAAATAATATCAAACCAAGTTGATTGAAGAACCTTTAAATTTTTTTCGCCCTGAAGATATCCCTCATAAGCAAAAATCGAAAAACCAAAAAGCAAAAAGAAAAAACTCAAAAATCTCGTTTTACTTTTCATAAATCTCTCCTTTTAAAAATTCAATTCCCTATTCAGTGTCAAAATTTCAGCCATAGGGATTTTTTTATTAATTTTTTTACCGTCAACGTTAATCAAAGTCAAATTTACAACACTATTCTGCAGTTCTTTTTGAACATCAGCACCATAAACCGTGCCAATCATTTCCAAATATTCACTTTCAGACATTTCTTCGTCGTTAAAAACAGGCACAAGCAAAATGTCCAGAACCATTTTTGTCTGTTCGTCCGCAGAATCATAGAATTTTTTTAATTTTTCGCTCGTCAAAGAAACTTTCAACTTGCCCTTCTCTTCAGAAAAAATACCGGTCGTAAAAAGATAAGACTTTTTTTCAGAATCCGTTAAATTCACTTCAAAATTGGAAGCCGTTGCCGACGGAATGTTCACATTACTAAATCCGCCCTTCGCAAGTTCATACAAAATCTGATTTTTATCAATATATTCGTCAGCAGTCTGTCCGGAAGCACTTTCTATCATTTTAGAAAACGCTTCTCCCGCACCCGCCGCAAATCTTACGTCCACAGAACCGTTTTTGTTTGCCTGCACCGTCACATTTACCGAACACGATGCAAAAATTCCCGCAAAAAACAAAACTGCACCGGCAAATAATACCAATTTTCCATTAAAATTTTTCATAAAAAATCCTTATAAGGGAACTTTAAAATTTTTTTGTTACCCTTTTTTAAAAGCACTTTGCAAAACAGTAATTCTTATTCCGCTATAAAACGAAACTCCGTTTCCCCAGGATTCTTTTGCCGACAGTGCTGAACCATCAGTTTCGTTGTAAAAACAATAGTTTATATCCTGTACAAACTGAATTCTCAATTTTCCAGCTTTTATTGCCGGTGTAGAAAATGCAACGCCCATAATTCCCGGAAACACCGAAGATTTTATTTCCTTTGAACCAATTTTTCCGTTCACAAAAGAAATTACCGGTCCTGCATAAATCCGCACAAAATCATTAAAAGTGGCACTAAGAACAACTGGCATCTGAAATAATTTGTTTGCTACATTCGCCCTAAATATTATTCCAAATCCGGCATTTAAAGGCAATGCTGTATTTGAAACAAAAAAGTCTGCATCAACTCCGCGAAAATTCATTCCGCTCTTTTCACTGTCAAAAAATGACCAACCACCAAGAATATTGCCATCAAAAACAAAACTTTCGCCAAAAGATTTTTTATTTACCGCAACATTTACAATTTCTTTTGACTGCGCAAGTTTTATTTCATCTTTTTTGATTTCCTTTTTGGTTTCTTCAGATTTTTTTACAATAACTTTTGATTCAGTTTTTTGATTTTCTTCATTACAGCCCGCAAGAAAACGCCCCGTACTCACATAACGGGTCTTCCAATACTGCTGATTTAATGAAGATACTATTACTCCGGCATTTGGACCGTCGCTGATTGCAGAAATAAATTGCATATTGCCAATATAAATTGCAACGTGACTTACATTTCCACTATTCGTAGTTTTAAAAAATAAAAGGTCACCAGGTTCGCGGTCTTCGTCATTTACGGTTTTGCAAAAATTGTAAATTGCGCGGGCAGTTCGTGGTAACTGCACTTGCACAGATTCACGGGCAGCATAATAAATTAACCCAGAACAATCAAAACTGTCAGGACCAACAGCTCCGTAAACATAAGGACTACCCACAAGTTGTTTTGCTTTCGAAATAAACTGTGTTCTTTCCTTTGTCAGAACAATTGAACGATTTGTTGCAGCACTTTCGGCACATAATTTTATGCAGCAAAGACCAAAAAATATAACAAGTACAAATAAAATCCGCTTTGCCACCTTTCGCCCCCAGAAATAAAAATCTGCATTTTCTTCCACAATTTAATTTTCCACAGTTATTTATTTTTAACAAGATTTTTCTTTTTTGTGGGCAAGTCCAAAATTTTAATCTTTAGAAAGCCCCTTTTTCTAAATAAAACACTTAATTTATTTTTTTTAGAGCTGCCCTAAACATAAAAAAACCGGTGATTTTTTTTTATTTCACCGGTTTTATTTTTAGAATCGTTCCAATGGCATCAGATTTTCAGAAGATTCTCTATTTAGACTGTAATTTACTTTGTTTTTGAAGTAACCACTACAGAATTATCCGCATTTGAATAAGGAGCCGGTACATATTTATCAGCTTCCCAATCATTTTCCCAGCGAGAACCGTCAAAAAGATACCTGAACTGATATTCTTTGCCAGGTTCAAGTTCCAGTTTTACAGAAAATGAACCATTTTTTGACTTTGTCAGTGCTGTGTCTGTGCTGCTCCAAGAATTAAAATCACCAACAAGATTAATTTTTTCTGCACCTTTTGCTGCTTCTGCAGAGACCGTAAATGTAACGGTGCACTTTGTTTTGTCTTTAGAAAAAGTTTTTTTCAATGGCATAGTAACCACCTGCTTATTTTTTTATAAGGAAACCGTTAAAAATTGCAATTTTTATCGATGCCCGTAATCTTATTACTATATAAAATACAAAATTTTATTTTTTTTTTCAATATCCGCTTGACAAACTGAACTTTTACCCCTTGTTTCATATATTTTTTTACAAAATATTGCCCAACATAATTTTTTGCACTATATTTTCTTAGAATCAACATTTCTATTCCGCCGATTTATCCAAAATTGCAGAGCGGAAGCCCTTTCGTATGAAGGTGGCAAAATCTTGCTAAAGAGGAGTCTCAAAAAAATGAGTACTATCTTAAAAAAAAATCATTATTTATTTACTTCTGAATCCGTTGGCGAAGGTCATCCAGACAAACTTTGTGACCAAATTTCTGATGCAATTCTTGACTACTGCTTAAAACTTGACAGTGAAGCGCACGTTGCCTGTGAATCTTTTTCTACTACGAATTTTATTTTGAACGGCGGCGAAATTAATTTTTTGTCTGGTACAAAGACTGAACAAAATGCAAATGTAGAAAAAATCAATAAAAATGCAGAAACTATTGCCCGCAAAGTTGCCCTTGAAATTGGCTATAATTCAGAAAATGTAGGACTTGACGGTACAAATTGTGTTTACGAAAACCGACTTCATGCTCAATCTGATGATATTAACCAAGGCGTTGTTGGAAGGCGCGGTGAAGAAGATTTAAAAGAATATGAAGGAAAACAGGGCGCGGGCGACCAGGGGCTTATGTTCGGTTTTGCCTGCAACGAAACTCCGGAATTAATGCCGGCAACTTTAATTTATTCCCACAAACTTTTGTTAAAAGCAACTGAACTTAGAAAATCCGGAAAAATAAAATGGATGCGCCCGGATGCAAAATCTCAGGTAACAATTGAATACGAAGGTCACAAACCTGTTCATATTGATGCCGTAGTTGTTTCGCACCAGCACGATGAAAGTGTTTCTTATGAAGAAATAGAAAAAACAATCCTTGAAAAAGTTATAAAACCTGTTCTGGAACCTACAGGTCTTTTTGATGAAAGAACAAAAGTTTACATTAACCCGACCGGACGTTTTGTAATTGGCGGCCCAAACGGAGATGCCGGTCTTACCGGACGAAAAATTATTGTTGATACTTATGGCGGAATGGGACGTCACGGTGGCGGTGCCTTTTCCGGAAAAGACCCTTCTAAAGTTGACCGCTCCGCTGCATATATGGCACGCTACATTGCAAAAAACATTGTGGCAGCTGGTCTTGCAGAAAGAGCTGAAGTACAGTTGGCTTACGCAATTGGCGTTCCGCATCCTGTTTCTATTATGGTTGATACTTTTGGAACAGAAACTGTGCCGGTAGAAAAAATTATTGCGGCCGTAAGCAATAAAGAAATTTTTGATTGCTCACCGGCAAAAATTGTTGAAACCTTAAAATTAAAGAATCCAATTTATAAGCCGACTGCAACTTATGGTCATTTTGGCCGTGAACCTTACGTAAAAGATGGTCTGGAATTTTTTACCTGGGAAAAAACTGATAAAACTGAAATTTTAAAAGAAGCCGTAAAATAAAAGTTACCTCTAAAATTGCAATTTTTAGAGATGCTAAAAAATCGGACGAAACACAACGCCCGAGCGTGAAGCACCTGCGAAGTTTTTTTCAAAAAACGAAGCAGAAGCCCGGACCGGCACAATTTGTGCCGGGAGGACTTTGAGCGCTAGCGAAGTGCGGAAGGCGAGTTGGAAAGGGGACTGGCGCCAGAAAAAAAATGAAATTATTGAGCGAATCTGAACTGAAAATTACATTTTCCCGCTGGCAGGTGCAAAATCCACGGCCGGAATCTGAATTAAAATACATAAACGCCTTTACTTTGCTGGTCGCGGTCGTGCTTTCCGCACAAGCAACAGACAAAAGTGTAAATATTGCGACGGCTCCTCTCTTTAAAATTGTGGACAGTCCGCAGAAAATGCTGGAATTGGGCGAAGAAAATCTTATTTCTTATATAAAATCGATTGGACTTTATA
Organism: bacterium; assembly: GCA_963648145.1. Taxonomy (GTDB): domain Bacteria; phylum Spirochaetota; class Spirochaetia; order Treponematales; family Treponemataceae; genus Treponema_D. The sequence continues at coordinate 36,560 of CAVJCY010000016.1, forward strand.
AATCTAAGGCAAAACACATAATTGCGCTGAGTCAAAAACTGATTAACGACTTTGACAGCAAAGTTCCCGGTGACAGGGAAAGTCTTATGTCGCTACCAGGTGTTGGCCGAAAAACTGCCAATGTTGTTCTGAATGTGATTTTTAAACAACCGACCATGCCGGTGGACACTCATTTGCTGCGAGTTTGCCCGAACATTGGACTTGCGGAAGGAAAAACACCCGAAGAAGTAGAAAAAAGTCTGTTGACTAGGATTCCGTCGGAATTTTTGCAAAACGCACATCACTGGATTTTGCTTCACGGCCGTTACGTCTGCAAAGCAAGAAATCCTGACTGCGAAAACTGTCTGATAAACGATTTATGCCGGCATAATTTTTATTAAGGCGGGATGTGGCACAACGAAATACGATATGCCGCGTAGAAAACACAAAAGATTTTGCTATTCACGGTATGAAACTCAAATACGAAGTTTTTTTTAAATTCCCCGTGTACCGCATAGGCACAGAGATTTTTTTCTGTGTAGTGCGCGTTTAGGGCATCTCTAAAAAAGCATTGAAAATGATTTTTTAGAGATGCCCTTTACCGACATATTTAGTCTGGAGATTTTATGAATTATTTTGAACAATATGATTGGGATACAATTCTGAAAATGTACCCTCCCCGAAATTATGACGTTTTAGAATATCACAACATTCTTTCGCCAGAATTTCCTGAATTTTTGAAAAAATATCTGTCCCTGCCAATTTTACAGCGACTTTCTGGAATCGGGTTGCTTTGCGGAACGGACTGGACGCCGCTGTATAAAAATCGTTTTTATTATTCCCGGCTGAATCACAGTGTTGGCGTTGCACTTATTGTCTGGCATTTTACAAAAGACAAGGCACAGACAATTGCAGGTTTACTTCATGATGTTTCAACGCCGGTTTTTAGCCATGTAAGTGATTTTAGAAAAGGTGACGCCCTGACTCAGACTGCAACGGAAGAAGATAATTCTTTGCTGGTTTGCCAGGATAAAAAGCTTGCAGAACTTCTTAAAACTGACGGTCTGACAGTAAATCAAGTAAAGGATTATCACATTTATCCTATTGCAGACAACGAAATTCCTCAGTTAAGTGCTGACCGCCTTGAATATATGTTTCCGTCCGGAATGGCACTAGAAGGCAGCTGGACTTTAGAGCAAATCAAAGAAACTTATGCTGACATTTCTGTTTTAAAAAACGAACAGAATATTGATGAATTGGGATTTAATACCCTGAACATTGCCGAAAATTACTGCCGTCTCTTTTGTATGACAGGGCATATTTTGCAATTGCAGGAAGATAAAGTTTGCCTTCAGCTTTTGGGTGAAATTATGAACCGTGCCGTAGAACTGAAAATTCTTTCTGAAAATGATTTTATGACTTTGAGTGAAAAACAGATTTTTGAAAAAATCGAGAATGCGCAAAAAAACTTTTGTTCAAAAACGACAGACGACGCCCCCGCATCCGAATATTTTTTCAGACTTTACAAAACATTCAGAACAATGACAAAAATAGAACACACTCAAAACGCTTTGCCACAGGAAGATTATTTTTCTGTGAATTTAAAAGTCAAAATGCGTTATATAAATCCTCTTGTAAAAACTGAAAAAGGAATTTTCAGACTTTCCGAAATTTCTGATTTTGCACGAAAAATAATTTCTGATTTTCAGACTTACTCAGACACTCCGTTTGGCTGTGTTAAATTGGTTGCGCTAAATTAATATAATCTGTAAATTTATTTTTACAAAAAAAACGTTTTACGGGAAAAAAAATGAAACTTAACGGTAAACAAAGAAAATTTCTTGAAAAAGCTGCTCATGATTTGCAGCCAGTCGTAATTGTTGGCGGGGCTGGACTTACAGACGGCGTTGTTCAAATGGCTGAAAATTCTTTAGCAGCACACGAACTCATAAAAATCAAATTCAACGAATACAAAGATGAAAAACAGGATTTTACAGCTCAAATTTGTGAAAAAACAAACGCAACGCTTGTAAGAATTATCGGGAATGTTGCAATCCTTTACCGAGAAGCTGAAAAACTAGACGACCGCAAATTTAATCTCCCAGAATAATTTTAGGTTACCATTAAATTACGACTGCACGCTGGCTTTTGCAAAGGCCCATCTTACAACTGCCAGTGCATATTTCATCTGATTTTCCTGAATAAAAATATAATATTTGCGTTCACCGGAAGTCATTTGCATCACAGAATTTGTAATTGAACACACCGCTGTTAATGCAAAAAGCGGAAATTCCTGAATTCCGTTCTTATCAAGAATCACAACCCTTTGATTTGTAACCACAAAATCACCTTCTTCGCCTTTTTTTGTTGTTTCCGTTGCAAAAAGGATTTTTTCGTCAGATTTTAGCCGGAGTTTCAAAAAATGAACAATCGGTAGTTTTGAATCGTCTTTTAGCGGCAATTTATAAAGATTCGTGTCCACATAAGGATTTTCGTAGCCACCGGTTTTAGAATTTTTCAAATTCATTCTTATGATAATTGCAATTACAACAAGAAAAATTCCAACGTAAAGCAACCACAACGAAATATTTTTTCCACCACGATTTTTTCGAATCCTTATTGCGGACGGAAGATTTTTTTCATCCTGATTTTGAGTTCCGTCGTCATTCGCAAAAATATTTTTTGAATCCTCAAGATTTTCGTTCTTGTTTTCAGTCTGTAAAGTGGAAATTTCCGTATCAAACGAAGTACTGCCGTTTTTATAACTTCCCGCCAAACTGATTCCACTTGAATTATCCGACGACCTTAAAAATAACAGTAGAAAAATCAAAATTCCGGCATACAAAATCCCAAAAATTGAAGTCACTATGATTTTTTTATTTTTCTTCCAGCCGGTAAAAAACCACATAAAAGCAAGTCCAAATGGAATAAAAACAACCGAACAAAAACAAATAATCGTAAAAATGCAAAAAAATGAATTTTTCTTATTTTTCATAAACCTGAATACAATTATAAATCGGATGAATATAAGTTTGAAGTTCCGTTCCAAACGCTTTGCACAGATTTTCTTCCGTAAGAACCTCGCCAACAGTGCCAGAAATCAAAAAATTTCCGCCGTGCGACAAAGAATTAACGGTAGTCTGTGAATTTTCCGCACCATTTTTCTGATTTTCCGTGCCACCTAGCAAAACAATTTTGTCCGCATAACGTGCAGCAATATTCAAATCGTGAATTATTATAAAAACGCCGATATTTTCTTCCCGAGTGACTTTTTTCAGCAAATCCATCATTTTTGTTTCGTATGTAAAATCAATGTTATTTGCGGGCTCGTCAAGTAAAAGAAAATCCGGCTGCTGAACAAGAGCACGGGCAATTCTGATTTTTTGGAACTCCCCACCAGAAACAGAATGAATTTTCTTATTTTCAAAATCTTCAAGATTCAAATTTTTTAAGACTTCACCGGCAATTTCATAATCTTCCCGGCAATAATTTCCATTTTTTGAAAAAGCAAACCGGCCTGCCATCACAAAATCCAGAACAGAAAAATCCCATACCGAATATTCGGTCTGCTGCATAAAAGCAATTTTTCGGGCAATTTTTTTACGATTTTCTTTGTAAATTTCAAAAATTTCAGCACAGCAACCGTCATTATTATAAAAAATGGACGGCAAATCATCGGCACAAACTCTTAAACTACCGTCCGTTAATTTTACAAGTGCAGAAAATAACGTACTTTTCCCGCAGCCGTTTTTACCGCAAAGACAAGTTAACTCGCCGGATTTTATTTCCAGCGATACATTTTTTAAAATATCATGATTTTTATAGCCGGCACAAAGATTTTTTACCGCCAGCCGTGCTTTTTTATGCAGCAAAAGTTAAGATTCCTTTTTAGTTTTCAGTTCAAGTTCCGGAATTGCAGAAGCAACTTTTGTATTTGCCGGAATTGAATAAGTAATAAACGTGTTTCCCGCCAGCACAGAATTCTTCCCGATTACAGTTTCTCCGCCAAGAACCGTGGTATTTGCATAAATAACAACGTTATCTTCAATTGTTGGGTGCCTTTTTTTGCCGGCGAGTGCCTGCCCCTGACGCGTAGAAAGCGCACCAAGCGTAACTCCCTGATAAAGTTTCACGTGATTTCCAATAACAGTGGTTTCACCAATTACAATTCCCGTGCCATGATCAATAAAAAAGTATTCGCCAATTTCTGCACCAGGATTTATATCAATTCCAGTCAAATTATGGGCGTGTTCCGTCATAATTCGTGGAACAAACGGTACTTCAAGCTTATAAAGAATGTGCGCATATCGGTAAACAAAAATTGCGTACAATCCTGGATAAGAAAAAATGACTTCCTGTTTGCTTTTTGCAGCCGGATCTCCGTCAAATTCCGCGTCAACATCCGTCAAAATCAAACTTTGAACGTCCGGAACTTTTTTTATGAACTGCAAAGTCAAATTTTTTGCACAGGAACGAACTTCCTCATAAGGTTTATCTTTATATGTATATTTTATTGCCGCTTTAATCACGTGATACAATTTATCATAAATCAATGAAAGTTCATGCCCCGCAAACGCAGATTTTGACTCATAAGCCAGATTTTCCTTTCCAAAAAATCCCGGAAACGTCAATTTCTGAAGATTATCAATTATTTCAAGAACAGATTCGCGGCTCGGCAATCTTTCATCAAGTCCAACATCAAAAACTTTCTGATTTTTATAATTTTCTTCCAGATTTTCAGCCATATTATGAATAATGCCGTTTACATCGTTGTCCATTAAGTTACCTTCCGCAGTCCATTTTATAAGACATACACAAAAAAGTACACAACACGCATTGAACAACACGCACAGAACGATGCACCATTTTAGTTAAGGGAATCTCTGAAAAGATATTTTTTAAGGAACCTCGCCATTAAGAAAATTCTTATTTTTCTCTTACTTCCCTTTAAAGTAAGACAATAGTCCAAAACTTATACTTAAGTCATAAAACGAAAAAATAAATGCGTCAAATTAAGGCTCAGAGTTACCTGAATGGCGCTTTTAGGAGGCTTTTATGAAAGGTATAAAAAAAATTGGATTTTGTGCAGTATTTGCTGTTTTGATGACGGTTATATTCAGCAGTTGCCTGGTTGTTATTGATGGAACAGAAGATTATGAGTCATACGACAGTTCTGGTAGTTATTATTCATACAAAAAAGGCAGCGTAAAAATCTTAAATTGTGACCCGGATAGAGATGCATACATTCAGACAGTTGAATATTGGGATTCGCTCAACGGCAAATGGATTGAATGTTGGTCATATTCATCAAAATCAAGTGATTCAAATATAAGTTTTAAGGTAAAAACCGGCAGTTACGATTTTAGAATTACGGTAATTTACCCCCTTTACGACGGTTACCGAGATTACTATGACACTTTTACAACGGATACAAATTATCAGCCGTACGTAAGTTCTTATTCAACTTTGACATTAAAATTTGACGGTTCAAAATTGTACGAAACATACTAAAACGGAAGAAAGCGGGCGTTGCGAGCCGGCGTATGAGGTCCGCAGAGGGGGGAAAACTCGATAAATCGAGTTTTGAGCCGTTTTTTTTCGATGAAGCTAAAACAACCGCTGACGCGCTTGTTTTTTAACGCTTCTTCGATTATAGGCTGGGGGGTGACTTCCCTCTCCTGACGTAAAAAAAGGGGAGGCAAAATTATCGCCTCCCCTTTTGGTTTTTAAAATCTTTTAGGCATTAGCAAAAGGATTTTCTGTAGGATACAGAACTCCAGCTGGCTGATTGTAAGCAATGTCTTCAATTCCCAGATACTGGAAAACTGTCCATAAATACTTTCCAACGTGGCCAAATGCTACAGCTCCGTGATGTGGATACTGTTTTGCAACTAAAACGTGGCGGTAGAAACGACCCATTTCTGGAATACCGAATACACCAATTCCACCAAATGAATGAGTTGCAGCTTCAAGAACTTCACCCTGAGCAACGTAAGCCTGAAGTTTTGTGTCTGGGCGAGTCTGCAATCTGAAGAATGTAATATCGCCGGCAGCAATATCACCTTCCAAAGTTCCACGTGTGAAATCTGGTTCGCTTCCTTTTGGTTCAAGCAAACGATGCTGAATCAACTGATACTTTACGCCAGGTTTGCGGTCTTTGTTCAAGCGACAGAAAGGAGTATTTCCGCAGTGGAATCCCATGAATGTATCGTTGAGTTTGTAAGGATAAGATGTTTTTCCTTTGATTTCGTCTTCGTACAAATCTGCTGGAACTGTATTGTTGATGTCGAGCAAAGTAACTGGTTCACCAGTAATACAAGTTCCTATATATTCAGAAAGTGCACCAAAAATATCAACTTCGCAGGCAACTGGAATTCCGCGGCTTGCAAGGCGACTGTTTACATAGCAAGGTTCAAATCCGAATGCTTCTGGGAATGCTGGCCAACATTTGTCTGCAAATACAACGTAGTCGCGGGCACCTTTGTGACCTTCTGCCCAGTCAAGCAAAGTAAGTTCAAACTGAGCCATTCTTGGCAAGATTCCAGGGTGATTGTTTCCTGTTGACCCAAGTTCTTTTGCCATATCTTCAACAACTTCGTTTATACGAGGATCGTCTTTATGAGCTTTGTAAGAAACAAGCAAGTCCAATTCAGAATTTTCTTCAATTTCAACGCCAATATCATAAAGTCCTTTAATTGGAGCGTTACAAGCAAAGAAGTCCTGTGGGCGTGGTCCGAATGTAATAATTTTGAGGCTGGAAAGTCCAATCAAAGCACGTGCAACTGGAACAAAGTCTTTCATCATCTGAGCAACTTCTTCTGCAGTTCCAACTGGATACTCTGGAAGAACAGCTTTAAGATGACGCAATCCTAAATTGTAAGAACAGTTCAAAACGCCACAATAAGCATCGCCACGACCGTCGATAAGTCCGCCGTTTTTGTAAGTTGTTTCTGCAGCGGCAGCATACATAACAGGACCAGCAAAGTTTTTAGCAATTAAAGTTTCTGGTGTTTCTGGACCAAAGTTTCCAAGGAAAACACAAAGAGCATTACAGCCGGCTTTTTTTACGTCTTCAACAGCCTTAAGCATGTCTTTTTCGTTTTCAACTGTAACTTTACATTCATAAAGATTAGCCCCATAAGCCTTTACGATTGCTTCTCTTCGTGATTCAGAAAGTGTTCTGATAAAGCAGTCTCGGCTAACAGCAATAATTCCAAGTTTTACGTCTGGAATGTTCTTCATCATATTTTTACTCCTATAAAAATATTTTTTCTAAAAATAAGTATTGAAATTCTAACCCTTCATAAATATATGTCAAGAAGGTATTTTTCCTATGTTTTATTATTTTTTTAGGGCGCATTCTGGCAAACTTTTAAACTTCAAGAAAAAATAAAAATACCGTTCAAGTTTGCCAGAACCGGGCTATTGCGTTATAAAAGTACCCGGATTTTTGCGAAAAACTTCCAATTTTCCGCAAAAAACCGGGAATAAAACTAGCCGTGCCGGGCACTTTTTCCGTCCAGCCACGCCGGGCAAAAACATCCGTGTCTCAAAAAAATCCAAAGATTTGCCCGTCGTGTCCGTCCCGCTTACGCGGCTGCTATCCCTTGCGCAAAAACTTACTTTTCACCACGCAGGAAGTCCAGAGCCAGCATGTCGGAATTAAAGCCGACGGCAACA
>CAVJCY010000017.1:0-42866 GCA_963648145.1 bacterium
GTATCTTTGAAAACGCGATGTTTTAATTCGTTGTATTTTAACGAATTAAAACTCGAAAGTCTTTAAAAAAGCATTGAAAATGATTTTTTTAGAGATGCCCTTAATGGCACGGACAATTAAAATCGTGCCTTTTTTTTGTATTAGCAATAAAAAAAATTATTCCCAAAATGTATTAAATAAAGTATTCTATAGCGTGATATATTTTAAAAATCAACATCCGTTTCTGGCAAAACGGGTATTAAAGTGTATCAATTACTGGCAAATTTTTTATAGGAGCAGGTATGACATATTCGTATTTCCCTGGATGTACGCTAAAAAACAAGGCAGTTGAGCTTGATAAATATGCGCGCATTTCTGCGGAAGCATTGGGATTCAGCCTAAACGAAATACCTGACTGGCAGTGCTGTGGAGGTGAATATCCTCTTGGCAAAAACGAAGTTGCTTCAAAGCTTTCTTCTGTACGGGTTCTTGCTAATGCCCGCGACGCTGGTCAGGATTTGGTTACACTTTGTTCTGCTTGTTATAACGTGTTAAAGCAGGTTAATAACGACATGCAGAATGATGAAGATACCATTCTGAAGGCTAACAATTATCTCAAACAAGATGAGATTGAGTATCACGGAGAAGCAAAGGTAGTTCATTATCTTGAAATTTTGCGTGATGTTGTTGGGTGGGACAACGTAAAAAAGGCTGTTAAAAAACCTTTTACCGGTAAAAAAATCGGAGCATATTATGGTTGTCTTCTTCTTCGTCCAGGAAAAGTTCTGCAGCTTGATGATCCTGAAAATCCAAAACTTCTGGAAGATTTTATTAAGGCTATTGGCGGAACTCCTGTAATTTATGCACAGAGAAACGAATGTTGTGGTGCTTACACAATGTTTGAAGATGTGTCTATTCCAAAAACTCGTGCACAGAAAATCCTTACAAATGCAGATGATATGGGTGCAGATTTCCTTGTAACTTCATGTCCTCTGTGTCGATATAACTTAATCAAAAACAAAGGCGATTCAAAACTTGATGTAATTTATTTTACAGAATTGTTAGCTGAAGCTCTTGGTCTTAAGGAGGTTCAATAATGGTTACTGAAGAATTACTGAAAGAAGAAATTTTAATGAAATCAGGTGTAAATCCTAAAAAATGCATGGTTTGCGGAAAATGTTCTGCAACTTGTCCAAACTATGATTCTATGGAATATCACCCACATCAGTTTGTACAGATGGTTGAAAACGGCGAAATTGAAAAATTGATGGCTTCAAAATCAATTTATGCTTGTTTGAGCTGTTTCGCCTGCCTTGAACGATGTCCGCGTCAGGTTGAACCTACAAAACTTATTGATGCCGTACGTCAGGTTGTTGAGAGCCGTCGAGGTCCTCATCATTTGGATCCAGTTGAAGTACCAGAGCACTTGGATGATGATATGCCTCAGCAGGCAATTGTCAGTGCTTTCAGAAAGTACAAAAAATAATTAAGGAAATCCTATGGAAAGAATTGGTGTTTTTGTATGTCACTGTGGTACTAATATTGCCGGAACAGTTGACGTAGCAAAAGTTGCTGAAGAACTTGGAAAAGTACCGGGAGTTGTTTTTTCAACTCACTATACTTATATGTGTTCTTCTGCCGGTCAGAAAATGATCGAAGACAAAATTCATGAACTCAACCTCACAGGTGTTGTACTTTGTTCATGTTCCCCTCGTATGCACGAAAAAACATTCCGTTCTTGTGCACAAAGAGCTGGTCTTAACTCTTATAAAGTTGAAATTGCAAATATCCGTGAACAGTGTTCATGGGTTATGAAAGATATGGCTGATGCAACAGAAAAAGCTATTGCACTTGGTAAAGCTGCTGTCGCTAAGACTATTCTTGACACACCTCTTATTGAGGGTGAAACTCCGATGACAAAGCGTGCACTTGTTATTGGAGGAGGTATTGCGGGTATTACTGCGGCACTTGATATTGCTGACGCAGGATTTCCTGTTGATATTGTTGAAAAGAAAACTACAGTCGGAGGAAAAATGGCAATGCTTGATAAAACATTCCCTACTCTTGACTGTGCTTCTTGTATTGTTACTCCAAAAATGACCGAAGTTAGTCAGAATCCTAATATCAGAATTCTTTCTTACTCTGAAGTTTGCGGTGTACGCGGTTATATTGGTAACTTTGAAGTTGATATTAAACGTCACCCTCGTTATGTTGATGAAACAAAATGCACAGGTTGTGGTGCTTGTATTGAAAAATGTCCTAACAAAAAAGTTCCAAATGAGTTTAATTTAAATCTTAATACTAGAAAGGCTATTAATATTCCTTTTGCTCAGGCTGTTCCAAAAGTTGCAGCAATTGATGCTGCTTACTGTCTGCATATGAAGGGATTGAAAAACGGAAAAGACAATGTTTGTGGTTTCTGTGAAAAAGCCTGTGCTGCCGGTGCCATTAACTTCCATCAGGAAGAAACAACTCTGACAGAAAAATATGGTGCAATTATTGTAGCAACAGGTTACAACCCTATCAGTCTTGAAAAATTTGATGAATATGCTTATTCACAGAGTCCTGATGTAATTTCCTCTTTAGAATTTGAAAGACTTTGTAATGCATCTGGTCCTACAAATGGTCATCTTCTTCGTCCTTCTGATGGAAAAGAACCAAAAGAAATTGTTTTTGTACAGTGCGTAGGTTCAAGATGTTCTGCAGATTCAGCAAAAGGTCACGAATATTGTTCAAAAATTTGTTGTATGTATACAGCAAAACACGCAATTCTTACTCGTGATCATTATCCTAATACGAACATCACAGTTTTCTATATCGATGTTCGTACTCCAGGTAAAAACTTTGATGAATTCTACCGTCGCGCCGTTGAACAGTACGGTGTTCACTACATTAAAGGTCAGGTCGGTAAAGTAACTCCATTATCAGATGGAACGCTGGATGTTCAAGGTTCTGATTTGATTTTGAATCGCCAAGTTCACATTAAAGCTGATATGGTAGTTCTTGCCGCTTCAATCGAAGCTGATAAATCAGCCCGTCCATTGGCAACTATGCTTACAACTTCTATGGATAACAATGACTTCTTCCTTGAAGCTCATGCAAAACTCCGTCCTGTTGAAAGCCCTACCGCAGGTATTTTCCTTGCCGGTTGTTGTCAAGGACCAAAAGATATTCCGGAAACTGTTGCTCAGTCATCTGGTGCTGCTGCAAAGGCAATCTGTCTGCTTGTAAAAGATAAACTCAAGAATAACCCTTGCACAGCTCATCCTGATGAAAATATGTGTAATGGTTGTGGACAGTGTGCTAACGTTTGTCCTTACGGAGCTATTTCTTATGTTGATAAGGATTTCCGTGGACCAAACAGAACTACAATTACAAGGCACGTTTCTCAGGTGAATACTGCAATGTGCCATGGCTGTGGTGCTTGTACAGTTGCCTGTCCTTCTGGTGCTATGGATCTTTTAGGATTCAGCAATAAACAAATCTTGGCGGAGGTTGATTCAGTTCTCTAAACTGAAGAAATAGACTATGGCTGAAAATAAAGAATGGACTCCAAGAATTGTAGCATTCTGCTGTAACTGGTGTTCTTATGCTGGTGCTGACCTGGCTGGTAATAACCGCCTTGAGTACCCTAAAAATGTAAAAATCATCCGTATTCCATGCTCTTGCCGATTGAATCCCATGTTTATTCTACGTGCGTTTCAGCGTGGTGCTGATGGTGTTATTTTATGTGGCTGTCATCCTGGTGACTGTCACTATTCTACAGGAAACTATTTTGCCCGCCGTCGTATGACACTGCTTTTTAGTATGCTTGATTTTCTTGGTATTGAAAAACAGAGGACAAGAGTTGAATGGTGTTCTGCAGCCGAAGGTGTAAGATTTGCAGGAATCATGAATGATTTTGTAAAGCAGATTACAGATCTTGGTGAAAATAAAAAACTGGAGGACTTACGATGCAAGATAAATTAATCGCTCGTGCAAAAGAATTGCTTGCTGAAGGTAAAGTTCAGAAAGTTGTAGGCTGGAAAAAAGGTCTTTTTGATGATGATATTACTCCTGGTGTTTTCACTTCGGCAGAAGAATTGGACAAAGATTTTGTTTTCAATAAGTATTGCAAGGCAAATCTTTCAAAATATCTTGTAAAAATTACAAAAGATATTGAAATTCAAAAATCAACAGTACGAATGAATAATACAATGGCAAAACAGCGTGATTCAAATGCTGAAGATAAACCAATTCCTCAGGCAGTTGTTTTGGTTTTCTTAAAACCCAACGATTCTTATTCATTCACTCAGTTGTTAAAAGAAAATCGCATTACTCGTAACGATGTTTACGCAATCGGAGTTCCTTGTCAAGATACTCTTGATGGTTCTGACGTTTGCGAAACTTGTAAAGGCAAAAAACACGTTTCTTGTGATGAATTAATTGGAGTAGATGAAGCTGCAGATGCAGAGTTAACTCAAAATACAGAACGAATGGCTGAAGTTGCAAAACTGGAAGCAATGACTCCGGACGAAAGATTCAGTTTCTGGCGTGGTGAATTGTCACGCTGTATTCGTTGTAATGCATGTCGTAATGTTTGTCCTTCTTGTACTTGTGAAAAATGTGTATTTGATAACAACAACCTTTACACTTCACAGAAAGTTGCACAGACAAACTTTGAAGAAAATCTTTTCCACATTATTCGTGCATGGCATGTTGCCGGACGTTGTACAGACTGCGGAGAATGTTCAAGAGTTTGTCCTCAGAATATTCCGCTTTATCTGCTCAACCGCAAATTTATCAAAGATATTAATGAAATTTACGGTGAATATCAGGCCGGCGCAGATATGGAAACAAAGCCTGCAATGCTCAGATTCCAGGAAAATGATCCTGAAACAACTATTATTTACGACAGATCTAAAGATGGAGGTGCACAATAATGTTATCTATTTCAAGTGATAAAATTGATTCATTATTTGAACTTGTTGGTTCAAAACAGCCTTTGTACCTGCCTGTAGATAATAATTCAGGTAAAGCTGATTTTCAGAAATGGGAAAAAGGCACAAAACTTTCATCAGCATTAAAAACTGTACGTTCTGCAAAAGATTTCTTCTTTCCAAAAACAGAACACATGGTTTCATATCAGATGAATGGTAAAGAAATTAAAGTAGAAGATCCTAGAAAAGATATACAGGATTTTGTAGTTTTTGGTGTAAAAGCTTGTGATGCACGAGGTTTTAAAGCAATTGACAATGTTTATTTGAACATGAATCCGGTTGATTCTTACTATAAAAATCGCCGTGAACATGGAACTGTAATCTGCCTTGCTTGTAATGAACCTGCAAAAACCTGTTTCTGCTCTAATTTTGGAATTGATGCTGCTCAGAACACATCTGATGGAGATGTAAGCTGTTGGCTTGCTGACGGAAAATATTATTTCAAAGCAAATACAGACAAAGGAACGGCATTTATTGATTCTGTAAAATCCGTACTTTCTGATGCTGATGAAAAAGCAGTTGAAGAGTGTAAGAAAGAAATTGCTGGAAAAATTGAAAAACTTCCGTTTGCACACCTTGATCTTTCAAAAGTCGGCACTAAATCACAATCTGATATGCTCAAAGTTTTTAATTCAAAAATTTGGGAAAAAATTGCAGAACCATGCGTAGGATGTGGCACTTGTACTTACGTCTGCCCTACTTGTATGTGTTTTGATGTACGCGACTTTGACACTGGTAATGGAATTAGACAAGTACGTTGCTGGGACTCTTGTATGTATCATGATTTTACTCAGATGGCTGCGGCAAATCCTCGACTCACACAAAAAGAACGTTCACGTCAGAGATTTATGCATAAACTTATGTATTATCCTATGGCTCATGATGGAATGTCTTTGTGTATGGGCTGTGGAAGATGTGTTGAAAGTTGTCCTGTAAACATGAATATTGTAAAAGTCATAAAAGCTATCAGTGAATCTGATGACATCTAAGGAATAGGAGACGGAAATGGAAAACAACGAAAGCTTTATTCCTTATGTAGGAAAAATTATTGATATTAAACAGGAAACTCCTGATGTAAAAACTTTTAGTGTAGTTGGACTTGATGGAAAAAAATTATTCAATCATATTCCTGGTCAGTGTGCTATGCTCATTGTTCCTGGTGTTGGTGAATCAATGATTTCTATTACTTCTTCACCTACCCTCGAAACTCACATGGAATTTTCTATCAAAAAATGTGGTTGTGTAACGGAATGGCTTCACAATGCCGAAGTTGGTCAGGAGATTTGTGTTCGTGGTCCAATCGGAAACGGCTTTCCTGTTGATACAAAACTTAAAGGTAAGGATATTCTAGTAATTGCCGGTGGTATTGGTATTGCTCCAGTTCATTCTGTAGTTAATTACATGATGGATCATCGTTCAGATTATGGAAAAATCCAGGTAATTTACGGGTCACGTTCTATGGCTGATTTGGTTCGTCTTGATGAAATGCAAAACGTATGGATGAAACAACCAAACTGCTCAATAGATTTGACAATTGACCGTCCGGAAGAAGCATGGAAAGGTCACGTTGGATTTGTTCCGCCTTTTGTAACAGAACTCAATCCAGATCCAAGTATGACCGTAATCATGTGTGGACCTCCAATTCTCATTCACCTTTCTCTTGATAATCTTAAAAAATTAGGATTTAAAGACGAACAGGTTTTCACAACAATGGAAATGCGAATGAAGTGTGGTATTGGTAAATGCGGACGCTGTAATATTGGTGATAAATTCGTCTGTAAAGACGGTCCGGTATTCAGTTTTGATCAGTTAGGTGAACTTCCACCTGAGTATTAATAGGAGCAAAAAATGGCAGATAAAGAAATGGCAACAATCTATATTTTTGGAAAAAAATATGATGTACCTGCTGAATTAACAATTATGAATGCTATGGAGTACGCTGGCTATCAGCTGAAACGTGGCTGTGGATGTAGAAACGGTTTCTGTGGAGCTTGTGCTACAATTTATCGTATCAAAGGACAGAATCAGTTGCAGACCTGTCTTGCTTGTTCTAAAAAAGTTGAACCGGACATGTACATTGCTACCCTTCCATTCTTCCCATTGGTAAAACAGATTTATGACATCAATAAAGTAAAACCTGAACAGGCACTTATGATGCAACTTTATCCAGAGATTTATTCTTGCGTTGGTTGTAATGCTTGTACACGTGCCTGTCCTCAGAGTTTAAACACAATGCAGTACATTGCTTATGCTCAGCGTGGTGATTTTGCAAAATGTGCCGATTTGTCATTTGACTGTGTAATGTGCGGCTGCTGTTCTTCTCGTTGTCCAGCTGGTATTTCTCATCCTCAGGTTGCAGAACTTGCCCGCCGTCTTAACGGAAAATATATCCAGCCACAGACTCAGCATCTCATTGATCGTGTAAACGAAATCAACGAAGGAAAATGCCAGACTGCTTTGGAAGAAATGATGAACAAACCTTTAGACGAAATCAAAAATCTTTATAATACTCGAGAAATCGAAAAGTAGGAGACGAATATGTACGGAAATTATCTTGATGATGCAGCTAAAATCATAGCTGAAAAACGTGAAGAAAACCTTAAATTTGAACATGCTCGTCTTACTGCAGAAGAAAAAGATGACTTGCTCTTGAAATTCCACCCTGACCGTATTAAAAGTCAGTTTGAAGAATTGAAAATCGGTCCAAACAAAGGACAGAAAGCACCAATAGAATTGGCTGCAATGCTTCAGGCAAAACCACGCTTTGAACCTTCTCAGATTAATCTTAATCATGTTGATTACGAAACTGATGTTTTGGTAATCGGAGGTGGCGGTGCAGGAACATCTGCTGCAATTATGGCTTCAGAAGCTGGTGCAAAAGTTCTTTTGGTAACAAAACTCCGTGTAGGAGACGCAAACACAATGATGGCAGAAGGTGGTATTCAGGCAGCTGATAAGCCAAATGACTCACCTGCCCAGCACTATCTTGACGCTTTTGGTGGCGGTCACTTTGACGGAAAACCAGAATTGGTTTCTACACTCGTAAACAAAGCTCCATCTGTAATTAAATGGCTGAACGACCTTGGTGTTGAATTTGACAAAATGCCAGATGGAACTATGGTTACAACTCATGGTGGCGGAACAAGCCGCAAGAGAATGCACGCTTGTAAAGACTATTCAGGTGCTGAAATCATGCGTACCCTCCGCGACGAAACATTCAACCGCAAAGATGACATTACAGTTGTAGACTTTACTGCAGCCATCGAAATCATTAAAAACGACAATGGCGAAGCTTGTGGTGCAGTTCTTTTGAACATTGAAACAGGCGAACTTTACATTGCAAAAGCAAAAGTAGTAATTATAGCAACTGGTGGAGCTGGACGTATGCACTATCAGGGCTTCCCAACATCTAACCACTACGGAGCAACAGCTGATGGTCTTGTAATGGCATACCGCGCTGGAGCAAAACTCCTTTATCAGGATTCATTACAGTATCACCCAACAGGAGCGGCTTACCCAACACAGATTTTAGGTAAACTCGTTACAGAAAAAGTTCGTTCACTTGGTGCAAAACTCATCAACAAAAACGGTGAAGTTTACATTCATCCTCTTGAAACTCGTGACGTAAACGCTTCTGGAATTATCCGTGAAGTTCGTGAAGGTCGCGGTGTTCACAACGATGTTCAGGACGCAGTTTGGCTCGACACTCCGATGATTGATATGATTCACGGAGAAGGCACAATCCTCAAGTCAATTCCTGCTATGTACAATATGTTCATCAAATATGGAATTGATATTCGTAAGGAACCAATCCTTGTTTATCCAACACTTCACTATCAGAATGGTGGTGTTGAAATTAACAAAACTTGCCATACAAACGTTCCAAATCTCCTTGTTGCAGGAGAAGCTTCTGGTGGTGTTCATGGAACAAACCGACTTATGGGAAACTCTTTGCTTGATGTAGTTGTTTTCGGTCGTGAAGCTGGAATTGAAGCTGGAAAAATCTTCAAAGACATAAAAGCAACTGACACTGCAAAAATGAACCTTGACCACGTAACATCTTTTGAAAAAGAAAGAAAAGACGCTGGAATTGATTCAGACCTGGTTTCACCAAAATTGCTTCCAACCTATCATCATGGAAATCCAGAGTTTGAAGGAAAAGCGATTCCTGGAGCTAGTAAATAAGTTTTAGATTTTTTAGAAAAGGGCACTCTATAACTGGAGTGTTCTTTTTTTTGCATTTTCAAGTTTGTTGATAAAAACACCATTAAACAATATAATTTCAGAGTTACCTCTAAAAATTGCAATTTTTAGAGGTTCCCTTTAAACAAAATTTTTATTTATAAGAGGTTAAATAATGACTGCCTATTTAGGTGGAGTTGTGGCATCAGCTCTATCATTCATCTTTGTCGTTTTTGCCATTGGTGCAATCGGATACCTTATTGGTGCAATTAAAATCAAGGGTATTGAATTAGGAACCGCAGGTGTTCTGCTTGTGGCTTTAATTTGGGGAATTATCATTAAATTTGTTCCTTCATTTCATATTGGCGAAAAAGAAATTTTTCTTTTCGGTGATAAAATAAAATCAAATTTCAATTTAGTTTCTAACATTGGAACAGCACTTTTTGTTACTGCTGTTGGTCTTATTGCTGGTCCTAAATTCTTCCGCTCTTTTAATAAAAGTACATTATCTTATATTTTGATTGGTGTAATTATTATTTTAATTGGTGCTGTTACTGCCGCTGTAATTGCACTTCTTGATAAAAACTGTTCAACACCTATGGCAGTCGGACTTCTTACAGGCGGGCTTACTTCAACTCCAGGTTTTAGTGCCGGAAAAGAAGTTGCAATGGCATTTGACGAAGCAAATAAAGTTGCCGGAATCACTTCAACATTTGAAGCAGATGTTACTGCAGGTTATGGAATTGCATATACTTTTGGTGTTCTTGGTGTTGTTCTTTTTGTTCAGCTTGTTCCAAAAATCTTAAAAGTTGATATGAAAAAAGAAGTTGAAAGTTTCCAAGCTGCAAATCAAATTCAGATTCCAGAACCAAAAGGAAAGCTTGCAGCACTTGATCCATTCGGATTTTTCCCATTCTTCATTGCAGTTGCTTTAGGTTGTTTGATTGGTGCAATAAAAATTCCTGGAATTAATTTTTCACTTGGTAATTCCGGAGGCTGTCTGATTGGCGGTCTTATTATTGGTCACTTTGCTCATATTGGAAAAATTGACTGCCGTGTTTCAAAACAAACTTTGAATTTTATGAGAGAACTTGGTCTTGTTCTCTTCTTGATTGGTGCCGGTGTTCCTGGCGGTGTAAACTTTATTGACAAATTCCGCTGGACATATTTTATTTACGGTGCAATTATGACAACAGTTCCTATGATTGTAGGATTCATTCTTGCAAAATTTGTATTTAAACTTAGCCTTTTGAATAATCTTGGTTCTATTACTGGCGGTATGACTTCGACCCCAGCTCTTGGAACTTTGATTGCTACAGCCGGTACAGACGAAGTTTCTGCCGCTTATGCTGCAACTTATCCGTTTGCACTTGTTTCAGTTGTAATTGTTTCTAAAGTTCTGATTATGATTTTGTAACACAATGCCTTATAAAAAAGGCGGAAGATTTTTTATTCTTCCGCCTTTTATTATTTTTTACCTTCCTTTATAACTTCCCAGTTTTCAAGTTCAATAAAACCGTTTTTTAAAGTTTCAATATATTTTTTATCTTCATTATGTAAATATCCTGTTATGCGGATTTTTTTACCCTGATTTTCAAGAAGTTCTTTTTTTACTTCAGAATCTGCTACAATACCGTATTTTTCATCGTTATCTGTAACAAGACCTGGAAAATTAAAAGGCATAGAACCATAAGAAGTTATGTAACCTTCTACGCTTTTTATTTTATTTTTTGAAGCTGCCGTTACGCAAAACAAAGCAGAACAAATTATTAAAAGTAATAAAATCAGTTTTTTCATTATTTTTCCTCACTAATTTGAAGTAAAGCCATAGCCGTTAACATCAATACCAACATCAGATTTCTTTGTGTAATAAACATCACTTATAGATTCTCTAACTGTATGAATTGAAAATCCGTATGCCCCCAAAGACGGAGCTTCAGAAAATCCATAAAACTTTGGTTTTATTTTTTCAGAGTTCCCAAATTCATCATAAATACTGAGGTTATTTAAATCGATTTTATGAAAATACATTCCATCAGAGTTTGATGTATTTCCAGCTGTTCTATATAAAGTTGGAACGTTAATATTACTAGATTCAACTCCGGCATTTAACAAAATCAGAGGAAATGAAGTGAAAACATTATCAAAAGTTTTATCCATACCTATAGCTTGTAAAGCAAGATTTACAGCATCTTCGCCAAGCCCCTTGTTTGTTGCAAGTTGTTTTAAGAATGTCAGGTCTTCATCACAATAAGTTCGCACAAGATACGAACCAAAAGCATAGGCATTTGCATAAGTTTTAAGTGCATATTCATCATTCCAGTGCTCTTTAAAACCTATTGTGTACCAGTAATTAAATACAGGCAGTCTAGATACTGTAGGAGTAGCCTCTTCTGTTACTCCTAAAAATTCAGAAAAATAGTCTTCAGCAACCATTGCCATCATTTCTGTAAGCCAGGTTTCTATACTTCCTGAAGAGTTCTGGCTGATATATTTCTGACAGTAATTTAACATATGGCAGAATTCATGTGCAAGTGTAGAAAATGTTCCTTCTGGATTTTTCTTATAGTAAAAAGAATCTATATATAAAACCTGCGTTCCATTTGTTATAACAGGACTACCATCTGTCCAATTATTTCCAGTTTTGTAACAATCTACAGGATAAAAATAACCTGCTACAGTACCATTTGTAGTATTTCCTCCTGCGGCATCAGCAATATCAGCAATAACAATATTAATTTTTTTTACAGGATCAATAAAAAATTCTTGTGTTTTTTGTGTATAACGGTTTGTACCAAAGATTTCTGTTTCATATTCGTAAAGTTTATCAAATTTATCTGCAATTGACTGTAAATTTGCAGTTTCCGGATAATCAGAAAGACTTACATAATCTTTTGCATTATCAATAAACCAAACGTTACATTTTTCGCCCTGAGCAACAAGAGTTGCAGTTTCTTTAATTTGATTACTAGACTTTGATTCATCTGTATAATAGTTGATGTAAAAGACTCTTGAATTGTTTTCTTTGTATCCCTCATCTATAAGTGTCGCTGGATAAGAATTTGAGGCTGAGCGGTTTTTGGATTCTTTTGCAAGAGAAGCATAAATTTCATCAAAAGTTTTACGATTATTTATATGAAACATATAGTCAATGTCAGACTTAGGCAAAAGATTTTCAGTTCCAGTTTCTGCTACATCATCAGTAACGGCAGAACGGCTGTAAGAAGTTGAAAAACTGCCAGTATCTTCTGAATCTATATCATATTTCGTTGCATTAGATTTTACGATATACCAGTCCCCTGTCCAATTTTCGTTTTTTGATATTCTCCAACTTTCAGACTTACTACCGTTAGTATTATCATCAAAGAAAAGACATGATGTAAAAGTAGAACCTGCAGTAATTAACAAAAACACTCTCATAATTTTTATTATTTTTTTCATCTAAAAACTCCTGTAAAAAATTAGCATTTGACACTAAATTGTAACGCTTTTTTATTTTGATGTCATTGAAACGACTCCATCCCATTTTTCTGGCAGACCTTTTTGAATAAAGTCTTTACAGCGGGCTGCGTAAATCAAAGCCGTATCATCAGAATAAATTTCTGACGCTTCCATAAACATTTTTCCGGCTTTTTTTAAATTTCCGGCAATATATTCGTCCATTGCCTTATCAAAAACTTCTAGTTCCTTTAATAATTTTTCATTCGCCTCATCTGCAAATCCTAAAATATTGTACAATTGAACAGGAGTGCTTCGTCCAACTACTCTTACACGGTCAAGGCGTTTTGCAATAATTTTATCTTTATTTGCCCCAGTATTCGCAAGATTCCAAGTTTCATCAGAACACAGAATCCAGGATTTATAAACTTTATTTACACCTTCAAGACGGCTTGCAAGGTTTACGGTATCGCCCATCATTGTGTAATTTAGTTTAGAAAAATTTTCAGTTTTAGATCCCATCATTCCAACATATGCTTCGCCGGAATTTATACCGATTCTAGTTTGCAAAGGATTTAACTGAACTGTAATTCTCTGCTGATTTTTGTCCCAAACATCAACCGGAATAAACAAATCTTTATGAGTTTTATTGAAAATTTCCTCGCGTTTTTTCATTCTAATTGCAGAATCAAGACAAAGGAACGCCCATTCTTCTTTTGTGTGACGGTTTTCTGGGTCAGGTGCACCAAACATAGAAATAATTGCATCGCCTTCATATTTATCAATTGTACCGTTATTAAAAAGAATTTCGTTAGACATATCACCAAGGTATTCGTTCAAGATTTCGACTAGTTTACTTGGTGCATCGTCACCATAAAGCATTCCAAGACTTTCAGACAAAGTTGAAAATTTCTGAACATCAGAAAAAAGTGCCGTAATAGTTTTCTTTTCGCCCTTTGTTGTAAAAAGTTCAGGATGATCTTTCAAAATCTTAACCGTGTCCTTATTTGCAAAAGACGAAGCAAGTTGCGTCATAAACTTCTTTTCTTTATTTGAAGCAATAAATCTGATGAGTACACAAAGAATATAATCTACAAAAATATAAATAAATGCAGGAACAAAAGGCATATAAATATCAAAAACAATAAACAGAACTGCCCAGATAGCAGAAATCACAATTACTCCGCCCCCGCCAATTATGTTTTGAATATGCTGTTCTTTACCCATAAACGCAAGTAAAATCAAACTCAAGGCAAAACAAATAAAGAAAGGCCACTGCCAGTTAATGTAAGTAATAAAACTTTCCGTCAAAATTGTATTCATTACATTCGCATGCAGCCCGACATTTTCATATTTTTTTTGTAAAGGAGTCGCACCCAAATCCGTTGTTGAAGCGGCCGTGTTTCCGATTATACAATAGGCTCCATCATATTTTGGCTTCATTTCAGAAATATAATAATTGTACTGCTCAAGATTCTGTCGTAAACCGTCAAAATCCTGTACAATATAAGATTCCACTTCTGTAATTTCTTCATCAGAACTGCCATAAACATTTAAATGCAAATTTTCAAGAATAGACTGTAAGTCATTATTTGCAATGAATTCTGCAACGGAAGCAAAAAAGTTTTTTCTAACTTTAAAATATTCTTCATACATTTCTTCAGAAATTCCATCAAAAGCATTGCCATCAGAATCAAAACCGGTACACAAACTCAAAAGATATTCTTTGTAATCAGAAATTTCAGAATAAAAATTTATTAAATCAAGAGCATCATTTACGTAAGACAAAACCATTCCGTTTTCCGCATCATAAACAATGTCAGAAGAAATAAGATTCAAACTTGTTACAATATTTTTTTCAAGTTCGTTCAACTGCAACAAGCTGATGATTGATTCATTATTAAACGAATTATTCAAAGCACCTTTGCGCCAGTTAATTAAAATTGTACCGTGATTATCAACAGGAATTTTTATATTGCGACGCACAGTTTCGCCCGGAAACAATGCATTTTCAAAAACGTAAGAATGTTTGTTTCGTTTTACATTTTTTACATCAAGAATTTTTAAAAGTGGCGAAACTGTCAATTGTCCAAGATAACAGCCGTCATATTCATAAAAAACTTCAAAGCGTCGGCGTGTACCGTCACTGTCAATTACAGAATTTGTAAAGCCAACACCATTTGAATGATTTACTAAAATGTGAAGTGCCGGCTGAAAACCTTTTGCACTGCCGTCGTAAGAAGTTTTGGAAGTATAATTATTATCAGCAATAATTCTATTTTTTTGATCCAAAAGATTATGATACAAAAGTCGTTTTTTAATATAATTCTTTTCCATTTCGGTAACTTCATAGTTCAAATCCTGATTGTTTACCGTCAAAAAAGCATTTCCAAAAAACTGAATACACCGTGCAAAATAATCATCGTTGTCACGGTACATAGAATTCTGAATGTAATCATTTAAACCGTTAATTTCAGAATCAATCTGTGTCTCTTTTGCCTCATTTATAATATTCCGTAAATCTTCAGCCGTATAATAAGGCGAATCAAGATTTTCAGAAACTAAATCCATCGTCGAATTTATTAAATCTCTTGTTTCATTAATCTGTGTTTCAATTTTTTTAGTTGCAGACGGCGAAATTCCATACTGTGACGGCGAAATATACTCAATATCGAATATTGCACATGACGCATTCAGTTCCTTCATATTCAAAAGTGCATCCGCAATAATATCGCGCGTCCACGGCCATTCTCCAAGGTTTCGGATTGAATTATCGTCAACTTCTACCATCAGGATTTTTTCATTTTTTGCTGGTTCTTTTCGGATTTTAAAACAAGAATCGTAAAGATGATAATCAAGTTTATCAAACGCATGGAAAAAGCCCATAATACTCAAAAGTACACACAAAATAATCTTAACGCCAAGATTTTTTATAAAATTCTTTTTCTTCATTCTTTAAGTATATCATAGAAATTCAAAAATTATGGGTATCTCTAAAAAATCATTTTCGATGCTTTTTTAGAGATACGTGCGGGTTTTAATTCGTTGATATAGCACGAATTAAAACATCGCGTTTTCAGAGGTAACTCTGAAAATTGCAATTTTTAGAGGTTCCCTTATATTTTTATAAGGGCGAATCCCTACGGGCAATCTAAAGACTACTGTCATTTACACTACATTTTTATAACTTTGCGAAAACAGCCCTTCGGGTCGGGCTTTTCAGGGTTCCGCTGTTCGCTACAACCCCGGCCGGCAATAATTTTTCGCTAAAATAAAAAAAAAAGAGCCGACACACACAGAAAATTTTTTGAAAAAACAAAAAATCAACTGTAATGCCGGCCGTGTTCGCGCTTTCTGCGCGCCCTTACAATCCCTTTCGCAAAAGTTTAAAAATCATAATTTTCCAGTGCAAGTTGTGCAGCTTTTTGTTCAGCGTCTTTTTTAGAATGTCCTTTGCACGGTCCAAATGTCTGATTTCCTAGATGGACACACACATCAAATATAACGTCATGGTCAGGTCCTGTTTTTGAAATTAATTCATACCTCGGACATTCTTTATGATTTTTCTGATATTTTTCCTGCAAAACAGATTTATAATCTTTTTTTCCAATTCCCTGCATACAAACTTTTTCTATCTCTGGAACAATAAAAGAAAGTACATATTTTTCAACACATTTATACCCAGAATCAAGATAATAAGCCCCTATAACTGCTTCCATGCAGTCGGCAAGAATTGCAGGCTTTTTTCTTCCGCCCGATAATTCTTCGCCTTTTCCCAAAACTAAAAGTTTATCAAATCCAAGCCTTAAAGCAATTGGCGCAAGTGCTTTTTCAGAAACAACCGCAGATTTTGTTTTTGCCAAATCCCCTTCCGGATTTTCTAAATTATTGTAAAGATAAGCTGCTGTAACCATTCCCAAAACAGAATCGCCCAAAAATTCCAGGCGTTCATTATTTTTCAAATGTTCCTTTTCATTACTTACACTTCTGTGATGAAAAGCCTGTTCTAGCAATTCTAGATTTTTAAACTTAATGCCCACGCTTTTACAAAAAAGCTCAAGTTGTTTTCTTCGTTCCACAAATTTCAGCTTACTTTCAAAACAATTATTTTTAATCATAGCAACACCATTATGATTTAAAACAAAAAAAAAGTACAAGTATAAAACCCGTACTTTTTCAATTCGCAAATCTTAAATAAGTTTTAATTCAAAAACTTACTTTGCCTGTTCAGATTTAATAAAATCGTAAGCATCGCGGACTGTTTCGAATTCATTTGCTTTTTCGTCAGGAATCTGAATGCCTGTTTCTTCTTCAAGAGCATAAACCAATTCATAAGTATCAAGACTGTCTGCTCCTAAATCATTTCTGAAATTAGAATCAAGAGTAATCTTACTCAAATCATCGATTTCTAACTTATCAGCAATCATTGCCTGCATTTTTTCAAACAATTCGTCCATTTTCATCTCCATAAAAATATTCTGAAAGTCGCTTAAACTTTTTTGAGATTTCTAACCTCGTGTTTCAGGTGTGATTACCTGACGTCCACGGTAAAATCCGCATTTTGGACAAACGTGATGAGACTGTACTAAGTTTCCGCAATTGCTGCATTCAACAAGCTGTGGTGCCTTCAGTTTCATATTGATTGTCTGACGTCTTTTTGTAACTGCTTTCGAAGTTTTCGATCTAGGTACTGCCATGTATATAACCTCACTTTTAACAGATAAACTGTTAAGCATTTTATATCACAATTAACATAAAAGTCAATTATTATAAACATTTGATTTATATTTTTCTTTTATTGCATTTTCAACAATCGGCGGAACCATTCTGCTGATGTCTCCGCCAAACATTGCAAGTTCCTTTATAGAACTTGATTTTACAATCGCATATTTTTCTTTTGTTGGAATAAATATTGTTTCAATATCAGGGTTTAATGTTTGATTCATATGGGCAAGGTCAAATTCATAGGCAAAATCATTTGTTGATCTAATTCCTCTTATCAAAACAGTTGCACCGACTTTTTTTGCATAATTTACTATTAACTCTCTGCAAATATGAATTTTTACATTTGAATATTCCTTTGTAAGTTCTTTTAGCATGTTAAAACGTTCATCTTCTGTAAATAAATATTTTTTCTGAGGATTTACAGAAACAATTACATCAATCTGATCAAAAATTTTACAACTACGGTTTATAACGTCCAAATGCCCGTTTGTCGGCGGATCAAAAGAACCCGCAAATACTGCTTTTACCATATTTATAGAAATTAACTTATTTGACCAAAACGGGCAATATATATAGAATTAAAAACTATGAATAACAGACATTTTATTTCATTATTTTCTCTTGCACTGCTTTTTGTAAGTTGCACTTCACAGCCTAAAGTAGAAGAAGTTACTCCTAGTGCACCAATGCAGGTTCAGAAAGAGTCAGCCGTTCAGGAATTACCAGTTCCTGCTGAAGAAAAAACTGAAGAAAAAATTGTTGTTGTAGAAGAACTTGATAACGATGACGAATATCACCGTTCTATTAATGACCTTTCTGCAGAAGAATCTGTATCAAAAGTAGAATTTGAAGAAGATAAAAAGCAGATTCTGAAAAAAATTGAAGAACTCCAAGACATTATGGATACAAAAGACTACAACGGCTGGAAAAAACATCTTGATTCTGAATCTATAACTTATTATTCCAATGCAGCGAATATCCGCAAAGCACAGAAAAAATTGCCAGATAAGACTATTCAGCTTCACGGAATGAAAGATTATTTTGAGTACGTTTTTATACCTTCAAGAAAACGCAGTCAGGTTGACGAAATCAGATATATTTCAAAAACAAATGTAAAGGCTGTTCAGGTAAAATCCGATAATAGTGTAGTTATCTATTATTACTTTGTGAAAAAGAATAACCAGTGGTTAGTTCATATTCCTGAGTTATAACCAGTAATCAATCAACAACAATTATAGTAAGTAATTTCCAGGAGGATTTACCTATGAGTTTTTCTAAAAAACTTTGTGTTGCAGTATGTTTGACTGCAGTTTCATTTTTAGTTTTCGCGGCAGAATCAAAACAGACTGTCGAAGAAACATCAGTTGAAAATGAATATCTGAATGATGTTGACGGCGAAATTATCATGAGTCTTGCAGAATCTGATGATTACGATAATAAACTTGTTGCACTGCAGTATTTGCAGTCAGCACTTGATGAAGGTAATACTTCGGATTCAGTTTTAAAAGGTCTTGAACGACTTGCCGGAGAAGGAATTAACAATCAGACACGGGAAAATGGTCGACTCATGAATAACTTTCCTGATATTCGTCGTGAAGCTTGTCTTTTGATGGCTAAAGTTCCAACTGAACATACAAAAAATGTACTTGTTGGAATTGCAATTGCAGATGCAGAACCTATGGTTGTTGCCGCTGCAGTAAAATCTCTTGGAACTATCGGTATTAATGAAAATGACGAAGTTGTAGAAGCAATTTCTTTTGCGAACAGAAGAAATCAGGTTTTAAATCCTACAAGTTCTTTAGCAATGGAAGTTCTTGAAGCTTATGAAAAACTTGCTGACAGTACAGAAAATAAAAAAACAATGATTGATTCACTTGCAAGAATTTCATCTGACTATCACTATGTTACACCTGTAAGACAGAAAGCGTTAAAAATGCTCAAAAAACTTTCTTCACAGTCAGATTCATCTTCTTCAAAAGGAAATGAAAAATAATTAATCAGCAGATTTTACAGAAGGCTGCCTTGTAAAAGACAGCCATTTTTTTTTACTTAAGGATTAGAAAAAATATGGAACCAATAATTTTAGCCTCTTCATCACCTAGAAGACAGGAAATTTTAAAAATGTTGAAAATTCCGTACAGAGTAATAATTCCAAATATAGATGAAACTCTTTCTCTGACAGTTGAAAAAGAACAGATTCCGGAACTTCTTGCAAGAGAAAAAGTTACCGCTGTTATACATTCTTTTCCCCCACAGCAGGAAATTCCTTGGGTATTAGGCTGTGACACTCTGATTATTTTTGAAGACATGGTTTTTGGAAAACCTAAAAGTCAAGACGAAGCATTTGAATATTTAAAAAAACTTCAAGGAAATACTCATACAGTTGTTACTGCACTGGCTCTTTACAATGGAAAAACTCATTCAACTTCAAGCAAAATCTGCAAAACTGAAGTCACATTTAAAGATATGTCCGATGAGGAAATTCAATGGTATGTAGAAACAGGAGAGTGGCACGGCGCTGCGGGCGGATACAGAATTCAAGAAATGGCAAGTTGTTTTATTTCAAAAATAGAAGGCTCTTACACTTGCGTTGTCGGATTGCCAATATCCAGTCTTTATGATATTCTGAAAGAACAGGGATATTCTATCCTTAATTAAAAAGAAAAAACTGAAGTCTTTTATTTTTCAGTTTTTCTATGAATCGTTGATTCATAAATCTTCCGGCTTTGCAAAATGCAAAGTACGAGAAACAGAGTTTGGTGGTAAGTAAAACTTACCTGTGAAGGAGAGTTACTATGGCTGTAGTAACAATGAAAAACCTGCTTGAATCTGGAGTACACTTCGGTCATCAGGTAAAACGATGGGATCCACGTATGAAGAAGTACATTTTTGCTTCAAGAAACGGGATTCATATTATTGATTTGCAGAAAACAATCGCTGCAATTAAAGACGGATACGATGAAGTCCGCAAAGTAACTGCTGCAGGAAAATCTATCCTGTTCGTAGGTACAAAAAAACAGGCTCAGCAGGCTGTTCAGAAAGAAGCAGAACGCTGTGGACAGTTCTATGTAAACAACCGCTGGCTTGGTGGTATGCTTACAAACTTCTCTACAATCAAAAAATCACTTCAGCGCCTCAAGAAAATTGAAAAAATGGAAATTGACGGCACTTTTGAAAATCTTACAAAGAAAGAAATCGCTTCTCTTCAGAAAGAAAAATCAAAACTTGAAAAAAACCTTGGCGGTATCAAAGAAATGAAAGAACTTCCTGGAGCTATCTTCATTATTGATACACACAAAGAACAGCTTGCAGTTGCAGAAGCTCGCAGAATGGGAATTCCTATTATTGCCGTAGTTGATACAAATTGTAACCCAGAAGGAATCGACTTCCCTATTCCTGGTAATGACGATGCAATCCGTGCTATTTCTTTGTTCACTTCAATTATTGCAAATGCAGTTCTTGAATCAGGAAACGAAGGTGGTCTTAAAGTTCTTGAAAGTCTTACTGATGAAGAAGAAATAAAAACTGATGCTGCAGTTAAGAATGAAGATGAAGAAATCGTTGATTATTCTAACTATCAGCCAACAGAACAGAAAGAAGAAGATGTTGAAGCTGACGAAAAAGACAGCCTCGTAGATGAAGATAAAATTTATAAGGACTAAAAAATGGCAGTAACAGTTGCAGATATTAAAACATTAAATACAAATACTGGTGCCGGAATGCTTGACTGTAAAAAAGCACTGGTTGAATGCAATGGCGATGTAGCTGCTGCAGAAAAATTATTGCGCGAAAAAGGTCTTGCTGCTATGGCAAAAAGACAGGATCGTGCTACAGCTGAAGGACGTATTTATATGCGTCAGGAAGGCAATAAAATTGCCGTTGTTGAAGTAACTTGTGAAACAGACTTTGTTGCTAACAATGCAGACTTTGTTGCTGTCGGAGAAAAACTTCTTGATCTTACTCTTTCTAAAGGATTAAAAGAAATCACAGAAGAACACAAAGCTTTGGTAAACGAAATTGCAATTAAATTCCGTGAAAACATGAGCGTTTCAAAAGTTGAACTTTATGAAATTCCTTCAACAGGAACAGGTGCTTTCTATATCCACGGTGATAAAAAAACTGGTGCCGTTGTGATTATTGACGGTTCAAATGATGCCGTTGTAAAGACATTCGCTTATGATTGTTGTCTTCATATTGCTGCTTTTACTCCTGCTTATACGACAAAAGCTGAAGTTCCACAGTCTTACATTGACGATCAGAAAGAAATCTTTGAAGCTCAGATGGCTGCTGATCCAAAAATGGCAGGAAAGCCTCAGAATGTAAAAGATGGAATTCTTCAAGGAAAAATCAACAAAAACCTTGCAGAAATCTGTTTTGAAGATCAGATGTTCGTAAAAGATGACAAAAAAACTGTCGCAGCAAAACTTGCTGAAACAGGAAAAACTACCGGTGCAAGTCTTAAATTTGCAACAGCAAAGCTTTATCTTTTAGGCAAATAAAATTAAGAATCTGGACAGAGAAGTTACTTTGTCCAGATTTTATTTATTTAGAAACAATGGAATTTCCAAAAACTTCAGTTTGCAAAAATTCCTATATTTTATGAAAATCATAAGGAAAGTGTTATGGCAGAAACAAATGAATCAAGAATGGAAAAAACTGTTGCAGCATTAAAAGAATCTTTTAATACAATTCGTACAGGTCGCGCTAATGCAGCAATTTTTGACAGAGTAAAAGTTGATTATTACGGAACAAAATCACCGTTGAATCAGGTTGCAACAATTGCTATTCCTGAAGCAAGATCTGTAATTATCACACCTTTTGACAAATCTCTTATTACAGAAATTGAAAAAGCAATTTTAGTTGCTGATCTCGGTTTAAATCCGACAAATGACGGAAAAGTTATTAGAATTTCAATTCCAGCCCTTACTGCTGACAGAAGAAAAGAACTTGTAAAACAGGCAAAAACTCTTGCTGAAAATTCAAGAACTTCAATCCGCAATATTCGTCGTGATGGAAACGATGAATTTAAGAAACAGCAGAAATCTGGAGAAATTACAGAAGATGATTTGAAATCAGAAACTGACAAACTTCAGAAATTAACTGATAAATTTATTGACGAAATCAATAAACTTTATGATCAGAAAGAAAAAGACATTTTGCAAAACTAAAAACTGTTTTCGGTCTGAAATTTTATGTCAATTGATTCTATAGATATGACTAATCTTCCTTCTCACATTGCAATTACAATGGACGGGAATGGAAGATGGGCACGACAAAAAGGATTACCAAGAACAGCTGGTCATGATGCGGGCTTAAAAACTGTAAAAAAAATTGTAAAAGCTGCATCTGACCTGGGAATAAAAAATCTAACTCTTTATATTTTTTCTACGGAAAACTGGAAACGTACGGAAGCTGAAGTTGGTTTTTTGATGAATCTTATTCATGTTCATCTTTTGAATGAATTGAATTTTTACAAAGAAAATAAAATTAAGTTAAATCACATTGGTGATTTAGAGGCTCTTCCTCCTGTAATACAAAAAGATTTAACAGAAGCAATTGAAATAACAAAAAATTATAATAATTTAACATTAAATCTTGCAATTAATTATGGTGGCCGTAACGAAATAATTAGAGGAATAAGAAAAATAGTTTATAATAATAAAGATGTAAATAATATTATGGAAGAAAATTTTTATCAGTATCTTGATATGCCTGATTCTCCAGACGTTGATTTATTAATAAGAACTGGCGGAGAAAAGCGGCTGAGTAATTTTCTTTTATGGCACATAAGTTATTCAGAAATGATTTTTAGAGATACTTTATGGCCTGATTACACAGAAGAAGAATTTTATTCTGATATTGAAGAATATCAGAGAAGAAATAGAAGATTTGGTGCTGAAAAAGCTAAAAATCAAAAGGTTTAAATATGAGTAAAGTTGCACAAAGATTGTTAACGTTTTTTATTGGAGTTCCAGCAATAATCGCACTGCTATGGTTTAATCCATTTGACTTAAATTTTATACAGATTCATATTTTTATGCTGGCGGTTTCTGTTTTAAGTGCTAACGAATTTTACAGAATGTTAAGCCCGAAGTTTGAACTTTTTCCGCGCTGGGTAATTTTACTTTTTGACGGAATAGTTTTTTGTTCAGAATATATTTTTATAAGATTGGGATTTGAACCACAGTTAAACATCTGGATTATGGCAATTCTTTCTGTAATTTTGATGGGGTCTTTAGTTTTTAGAAAATCTTTTGAAAATATCATTACAAAACTAGCCTTAAGTATTTTTATAATTTTTTATTGTGGATTTATGCTTGCTTTTGTTCCGGCTCTTACCTGGTTTGGAACAAAACAAAACGAGTATGCAACTGTAATTCCGCGTTTTCTGTTAATTCTTTTTATCATAACAATTTTTATGTGTGATTCTTGTGCGTGGTTTTTTGGAATTCTTTTTGGAAAAAATAATCGCGGTCTGTTCCCAGCAAGTCCTAACAAAAGTGTTGTAGGTTTTATTGGCGGAATTTTTGGTGCAGTTCTTTTTGCTTGCTTAGTTACATTTCTTAATAATAAATTTGATATTTTTAATATAGGTATGATTTTTCCTTATTATAAGATTTGCATAATTTCACTTGTTACATCTTTGTTTGGCATAATTGGTGATTTAATTGAGTCTGTATTTAAACGCGATTGCGGTGTGAAAGACAGTGGAAAATTAATTCCTGGACGCGGTGGATTACTAGACTGTTCAGATTCTATTACAGGTGCAATTCCAGTTTATTTCATAATGATTTATTTTATGCTTTATCCTGAAATTCAAGCTCAAGTTCAGGTTGTTTTATAACATTTAAAATCAGAATATCGTATGAAACGTGTATTAGTTTTAGGCTGTACAGGTTCTATAGGAACTAACACCTTAAATATTATTAATCATCAAGTTGATGATTTTATGGTTTGTGGTTTACAGGCTCATAGTAATTCAAAAAAACTAAAGAATCTTGCAGAAAAATATTCTTGCCCTTCTCTCCTTACAAGCAAAGATTGTTCAGAAAACGCATATCAAAAATTAATAGATGATTCAAAGCCTGACATTGTTGTAAATGGTATAGCAGGTAGTGCCGGATTATTGTCAAGTAAAATTGCATTGGAATCAAAAATAGACATTGCACTTGCAAATAAAGAAACCATTGTTATGGCAGGACCTTTAATCAAACAAACTGCAAAAAAAAATAATGTTAGAATTCTTCCTGTTGATTCAGAACATTCTGCTATTTTTTGTCTTTCTGAAAAAATTGGTAAAGAAAATATTTCTAAAATTCTTATTACAGCAAGCGGTGGTCCATTCAGAAATTTTACAACTAAACAATTACAAAATGTTACGATTGACCAGGCGTTAAATCATCCAACTTGGAAAATGGGACCTAAAATTACAGTTGATTCTTCAACGCTTGCAAACAAAGGACTTGAAGTTATAGAAGCGGTATATCTTTTTGATACAAAACCTTCGGACATTGAAGTTGTTATTCATCCGCAAAGTTTGATTCATTCTATGGTTAGAACAAATGATGGAATGATTTATGCACAGATTTCAGAACCGGATATGCAGCATCCTATATTGAATGCACTGACCTGGCCTGAAAATAAGCCTAATTTTATGGACAAATTTGATTTATTTAATCACGAAATGACTTTTTATAAACCGGATTATAAAAAATTTCCACTTTTAAAATATGCTTTTGACTGTGCAGAAAGCGGAAATTCTTACACAATCGTCTTTAATGCTGCAAATGAAGTTGCAGTTCATGCTTTTTTAGATAAAAAGATTTCCTATGCAAGAATTTCGGAAATTGTAGCGTCAGTTTTGGAAAGGGATTGGAATTCTGAAGTTTCCTCCTATGAACAGGTTTTTGAAATTGACAAAATGGCCAGAAAATATGCCGGAGAACAGTTTTAATGAAATGGCTTTATGGAATTTTATGCCTTTTTTTTCTTGTACTTTTTCATGAAATTGGACATTTTATTTTTGCAAAAATTTGCGGTGTAAAAGTTGAATCATTTTCTATTGGCTTTGGACCAGTTTTGTTGCACAAAAATATAAAAGGTACAGACTGGAGACTTTCCCTTATTCCTCTTGGTGGATATTGCGGAATGAAAGGTGAACAGGAATTCAAAACGGCTCTTGAAGAAAATCTTGATGAAATAAAGGCTGAGCCTGACTCTTTGTACGGTGTCCATCCTTTAAAACGGGTTTTAATTGCTTTTGCAGGTCCCTTTTTTAACTTTATTTTTGCATTTATTGCATTTTCACTGATTTCAGGAATCGGATACTCTTACTATTCCTATTCTAATAAAATCATTCTTGCTGACGAGCTTTATGAAAATACTTCTTCTGTAGCCAAAACCGCAGGAATTTTGACAGGGGATATTATAACTGAAGTTGATGATAAAAAAATCACAGATTTTTCAGATTTAATAAGAGAAGTTTCTTTAAAACCGGATCAGGATATTACTATAAAAGTTTTACGTAACGAACAAACAATTGAATTTGTTGTTCATACTGATATGGATAAAGATGATGGCACGGGCAAAATTGGAGTTGCTGCGGATACGTCAAATTTGTTGGAAAAAACTGTAAAGGCAAATAATATTCTTGAAGCGTTTGCAAGTGGAATAAAAGACACTTTTGATGTAATTTACACAACTTTTAAAAGTATTAGCATTTTATTTAGAGGTGTAAAAATTCAAAACGCAGTTTCAGGACCTGCACGAATTACAGATATGCTTGGTACAACTGTCCAAAACGGTTTTAGAGAGGGGGCAAAAGTCGGAGTTATAAGCGTTTTAAATATCATGGCACTTATAAGTGTTTCGCTTTTTATTATGAATTTACTGCCGGTTCCTGTTCTTGATGGAAGTATAATTTTATTTGCATTAATTGAAGCAATTTTCAGAAAAAGAATAAAACCTAAAATTCAATATATACTTCAATTCGTTGGATTAGGCTTCATAGCAGTATTATTCATTTTTGGTTTAATTGGAGATATTTCTTACTTTATAAATAAATGATTTTGAGGTGTTTATGAAAAAAATTCTTTTAGCAATATCAGGTTTTATCTGTTGTACGTTTCTTTCTTTTGGACAGGTAAGATCAAATTTTTCCAGTCAGGCTCATCAAAATATGGTAAATCAAATACTATGTAATTCTGACGGAAGCAGAAATTTTTATACAATTGGCGAAGATGGCTTTGTAATTTCATGGGATGAAGATTATGAAGGTGAACATTTTCAAATTTCTGACGTTGGAATAAAAATCATAGCGGCTTGTCCTGGAACAAATCTTATTGCGGTTTATGAAACTGACGGTGGAACCGTTAACAAAATCAGTATTTGGGACACATCTTCCTGGAAACGTAGAAAACAATTTAAATACAAAGATAGTATTACTTCAATCGCATTTTCGGCAAAAGGAACTTATCTGATTGTTGGAACTGCATCTGTTGAAGGCGCAATTTTTTATAGAACAAGCACTTGGGACAAGGTAAAAAAATTAAAAAATTCTACAGGAATCGTAAATCTAATTCAAACAAGTGATTCTGAAAAAACGTGCGTTTTTTACTCACCTTCTGGTTCAATTTCCTATTATAATTTGCAGACTGGCGAACTAAAAATGAAATATTCTGTTGTGCAGGGGCTTAGTCAGACTGTACTTTTTAATGAAAATAAATTTTTAGGTGGCGTAAAAGATAATGATTTGATAATTATCAACGCTTACACAGGGAAAAATATTGCGTCTGTGACTGCAAAAAATCCTGTAATTTTATCTACAAAAAACGATTCTGATCTTTTTTACTTTGAATATGATGAGAGAAATCTTTATGAAATAAAAAAACTTGAAAATGTAAGCAATGAACGTTTTACATCTGCAAAAACTGTAAAATCTTTGAGGGGGCCTAGAGGTTCTGCTGCCATAAATGTTGGTACAAAAGACTATGAATATTTTTATTTTGGCAGTAAAGTTGGTTCTTTGTACAAATCTGAAGTTGAAGAAAATTCTTCTACGGAAAATATTGCGGAATTTACCGAAAATATTTACGAAAAAATTACCGATATGACGGCTTCAAACAATGTTTTTTATTTTTTGACAGGTTCAAAAATATTAAGCTCGGCATATACATCCGGAATTGTTGAAGATATTGCTGAAAATGAAAATAGTCAAACAAATTTAATTTGCATTGACGAAAATAATTTTGTTTTATGGTCACAGAATTCAAGAAGTCCGGTAACGTTATTCAACAAGGAAAATAAAACTTTAAAAACACTTTTTGAACCAAAAACTTCTGTGCAAACATTGCATTTGTGTTCCGTAAAAGGAAATCAATATCTTGTTGATGTTGAAAGCAGTTCAACTGTGAATATTTTTGATTTTGCAAAAGAGACTTTGAGTAAAGTTTATACAGGCTCTGGGATTCAAGACGCTGTTTTGGTTAATTCTGGTGAAGTTTATGTCGCAAAATCCGCTTCTGTAAATCCTCAAGTGCCTTTATTAAGAGTAAATCCTGAAACCTATGAAACAGTACCTATAAATATTGCAGGAAATATATGTTATGCCTTAAGTACTGACGGTGAAATAATTTATGGAATTAACCTTATTTCAGATGGCGATGACAGTACAACATTTACTTTCTCTTATAATACAAAAACTTCAACTTACAAAAATATTTTGCGTTTTGTTGATGAAGATTCAAAGGCATTTACATATTTGAAAGGCGACAATCTTTTTACAAATATCGGAAAAAACAAATTATACTGCTATAATTTAAAAACAAAAAAGAATATGAGTTATAACCGTTCGGCTTCAATGCCTAAAAAATGTTTTGAAGAAAATTCTTCCGTTGTGATCTTAAATGATGACGGAAGTTTAAGCTGGTGTAAAACAAATAATTCGCAGATTCAATATGACTGGTATTTAAAGACGGATGGAAACTGGTACGAATTTTAGAGAAAGTAAAAAGTAAAGAACAATTTGATTTTACATTTTAGATAAAAAAGTCTGCATTTTGGTGTGCAGACTTTTGGGGATTTTATTTAAGGGAACTTCTGAAAAATCGAAAGGTTCTCTAAAAAAGCATCGAAAATGATTTTTTAGAGATAACCTTTATTCTAATCTAACTTTTTCATTACAAAGCTTGCTTCGTAACTGTATTTATTTTGACCGGCTGTTTCTACCGCTTTAGCCTTTGCAGAAAGTTTATCTTTTCCGATTATCATCAATGATGTGTCACCAGAATAAGTAAATTTTATTTTATTTTCTTTTGCGGCAAGTTTATATTCTTCAAGACTTTCATCATCAAGAATGTTACTTTCAAGGAACAGGTCAATGTCATAAATAAGATCACTTAATTCATAACCATCTTCTTCGTCATCTTCGTCCCAAATATATGTCATACCTGAATCTAATTCACAACCATCAATTCGTACTTTATAAGAATTGACAGTTGTCTGACCATTTTCACCTTCGATAGTTGTAATTTCCCATGTTCCTTCAAGCCATTCTTGACCTTCCAACTCTTCGGTTGAAATAGGATTTCCTCCACTACCACTGTTGCCACAACTAATAAATCCTACGATTGCAACCGCAGAAAGAGTTGCAAAAACAAACTTTTTTAAGCTTTTCATCAAGTAATGCCTCCAAATTATTAACTTAAGGGAACCTCCAAAAATTGCAATTTTTAGAGGTAACTTTAATTATTTTAACAAATAAAAATCTATCTGTCGATTTTTTTATTACTTCCAGTCAGCAGTGTTAATTCCACATCCGCGCATAAGAGCTTCACTGTAAATTCCTAAATATCCGTTTACGCTTCTCTCCCAAGAAAAATCTCTTGTCATACCTCTAATCTGCATTTTTTTGATGTGATCTTTTTTGTTATAATAAGCGTAAAGTGCCCACCCAACTGTATCATAAATAGCACCCGGAGTAAGAGAATCAAAAAGAAATCCAGTTCCGTCACCAGTACTTTCGTTGTATTGTTCAACTGTATCGGCAAGTCCGCCGGTTCTTCTTACAATTGGAAGAGTTCCATAAAGCATAGAATACATCTGATTTAATCCGCAAGGTTCATAGCGACTTGGCATAAGAAAAAAGTCAGAACCGGCTTCAATCAAATGACTTAAAGATTCATCGTAGCCGATAAATGCACGCATATTTGGTAAAACATTCTGAAGATTTTTTATTTCTTCTTCACACCATTTTTCACCACTTCCAAGAATTGCAAACTGCAAATCCATATTTTTACACATACTATAAATTGAACCATAATTTGGTGCAAAAATTTCTGCAATTCCTTTTTGATCTGCAAGACGTGTTACAATTCCAATTATCGGAACATCAGGATTTTCAGGAAGCCCCATTTTTTTCTGTAAAGCGGCCTTACATTTTTCTTTATTTGCAAGATTCTTATAATCATAATTGGCCGGAAGAAGTTTATCTTTTTTAGGATTCCAAGTGTCAAGATCACAGCCGTTTAAAACGCCACGCACAACATCAGTTCTGACACGCAAAAGTCCGTCAAGACCAAAGCCTCCTTCTACTGACTGCATTTCGCCGGCATAAGTTGGAGAAACGGTAGTAATCATATCAGCGCAGGAAATTCCTGACTGTAAAAGATTTATAGCACCATTGTGTTCAAGACCACCTCCGTAATAAAGATGCCAGTCAAGTCCAAGTGCCGGGAAAGAATCTTTTCCGTAAACCCCCTGATACCCAAGATTATGAATTGTAAAAACTGAAGCAGTGTGAGCAAAATAACCGTTTCTACAGACACATTTTAATAAAACCGGAACAAGAGCACAAAACCAGTCGTGAGCATGCATAATATCAGGATACCAGCCTAACATTCTGCAAAGCTGAAATGCACCGTGGCAGAGCAATGCGGAACGGTAGGGATTATCATGAAAATCTGGTTCAGACTTTGTTCCGTAAATTCCGTCCCGACCGTAAGCCTGTTCATGATCAATAAAGTAAACCGGAACATTTGAACAAGGAATATTTGTTGTATAGAATTTTACCCAGGTTTCAAGCTGACCGGCAGCAACGGCAACAGGAGTTTCTATAGGAGTAAGTTTTTTTCTGTCAATTTTATAATAACGTGGCATTACAACTCTTACATCATGACCTTGTTTTGCAAGATTGATTGCAAGTGCTCCAACTGCATCTGCAAGTCCTCCTGTTTTAGCAAAAGGAACAACTTCTGAAGTAACCATTAAAATTTTCATACACTCACCTCACTTTTATTTTGTGTGAACAGCATTGTAAAAAGCGTCTTTACTGTTCAAAATAATGCTTTCGGCACAACAATATGCAATTCTAAACCAACCTTTTCCAGCAAAACCACTACCAGGTGCGCAAAGAATATTGAATTTTTTAAGATGATTTGTAAAAGCCATGTCATCATCTTTCCATTCGTCAGGACATTTTACCCATAAATAAAACGCCCCTTCTGGTCGTACATATTTTAATCCAGCATAATCCATGACTTCGCAAATTTCATTCATGCGTTTTTCGTAGGTTGAAAAATTACATTCTGCATCCCAGGATTTTGTAATAACTTTTTGAAAAA
The DNA here is from genome assembly GCA_963648145.1 of bacterium. Classification (GTDB taxonomy): domain Bacteria; phylum Spirochaetota; class Spirochaetia; order Treponematales; family Treponemataceae; genus Treponema_D. Next base: position 30,923 of record CAVJCY010000017.1, read on the forward strand.
ACGCAGGAGAATTTACAAATCCTAAAACACGAGTACAGAAAATTACGGCAGAAATGAATTCATTTTTTTCAGGGCAGGCAGGATTTACACAAACATAACCAATTCGTTCGCCCGGAATACTTAAATTTTTTGCAAAGGAGGTTGCAATAACTGCATATTCATATTTATCAAAAACAGATGCAACTTTTTTCCCCTTATATGTAATTGCACGGTAAGGTTCATCACAAATAAGATACGGAAAACGGCCGTTTTTACTGCCAAATTCTTTTAAAACAGAAGATAGTTTTATTAAATCTTCCTCTGAATAAATGCGTCCTGTAGGATTATTTGGAGAGTTAATCAAAACTGCGGCTGTTTTTTCATTTAATTTTGAATTAATAGCTTCAATATCAAGACTAAAATCTGAAGTAGTTGGAACAGCGACAACTTCTCCTGAATAATTATGAACATAATGTGTATATTCTGCAAAATACGGACACGGAATGATTACTTCGTCACCAGGGTTTAAAATCGCCTTCATGATTACATTCAACGCACCGCCCGCCCCTACTTCCATAACGACACATGAAGAATCAACTGCAACACCCTGCTCTTCTGCGGTTTTTTTTGCCATTGCCACGCGAGTTTCTAGATAACCTGCGTTTGGCATATAGCCATGACGCAAATGAGTGGTATCGGCAGCAACTTCTTTTACAGCGTCAACAACTTTTTGCGGGGGATCTAGATCTGGATTTCCTATACTAAAGTCATAAACTTTATCTACACCATATTTTGCCTTTAAAACGGCACCTTCTTCAAACATCCTGCGGATGACACCGTTAGATGGACTTTCAACTATTTTCTTAACGTTCTGAGAAATCATGATTATTTATTATACCGCAAATTCATAAAAATTGGAAAATTCTGTTGTATTGTGTTAGCGTGATTTGCAAAGTGTAACTTTTATATTTTGAGTAGATTTTTATTTTACAAAAAAGCCGGCCCGAGGCTGTAGCAGTGGCGACGCGCAGTTTCAACTGCCGAAGCCAAAGCCCGCAGGCGCAGTATTTTTGCGCCGAGGACTTTGAGCGCTTAGCGAACTGCGGAAGGCGAGTTGGAAGTGGCACTGGCCCCATATAAAAAAAATCAGCATTGTTGAATGTAGCTTTAAAAACAACTATAATGATAAGAGGTGGAGAAATGAAAAAGAAAATTATTTTTATGACGCTGAGTTTTACTTTAAGTTCTTTATTTGCGTTACCATTTAATTCAAAACTTTCTGAATCTGAAATTAAACAGATAAATAACGGACAGACTGTAATAAGAAATATTGATTATTCAAAAAATATGTCTTTGGACGAAAATTATGACGAAACTACAAAATCTATAACTGCGGATTTTAAAAGTTTGAATCCAAAATATTTAGCAGAAATTATTGCAACGCGAGATTATAAAGGCAACGAAGATTTGCCGAACAGATTAAATGCGATTTTGCTGAATATTTCTGATTATGCGGGAATTCCTTACTGGTCGGAACACAATCAAAAATACTTTGATCTTTATTCTGAAGCAAAAATTGCAGACATAAGTAGAAAAAATAATAAAACTTTTATAAAAGCTGAACTCATTATGGAACCTTTTGGCGAAGTTGATGAAGATATTGAAATTACAAAGTCTGATGAAAATTTATTTTACACGGCATATAACACAAATACTTTAAAATGCTACGGTTTTAATGTGGTTTCTCAGAAAAAATTACAGATGAGAATCTACCTTTTCAGATATGAAGACAAATGGATTATGTATGGAATTGGCGGTGTAAATGCTCCTCATATTCCTTTTTTAACGGACAGAATAAGAACTTCTTTTATCAACAGGATTAATACTTTCTGTACTTTCATTTTTGCAAAATTTTAATCGGGTGAATAAAAGATGATCTGGCTTATTGGCTCTAAAGGTATGCTTGGAAGTGAAGTTGCACGACAATTGACACTAAATAAAATTCCGTGGATTGGCACAAATTCCGAAGTTGACGTTACAGATTTTCAGCAGATTGAAGCATTTGAAAAAAATGTTGAAACTTCATATTATTCTGTTTCAAGTTTAAGTCACGAAGAAAGAAAAATAAAATGGATTATTAATTGTGCAGCATACACTGACGTTGATGCCGCTGAGGAAAATTCTGAACTTGCCGAAAAAATTAATTGCACGGGTGCGATGAATGTTGCCCGTCTTTGCAGAAACATTGGCGCAAAACTTATTCATATTTCTACAGATTATGTTTTTGACGGGCAACTTTCTTCCTATGATGAAAACGCAAAAGCAAATCCTTTAAATGTTTATGGAAAAACAAAATTTTACGGAGAAACTGCCGTAGAAAAGCAGATGAATACTTATTACATAATCAGAACTTCATGGCTTTATGCTAAAGAAAAAAGTTTTGTCCAAAAAATTTTAAAAAAACTCAATGAAACTTCTGACTTTTCTGTTGTAAATAATCAAAAAGGCTGCCCTACTTCTGCGGTAAATCTTGCTTCTGTGATTATCCGATTCATAGAAAAAAATGAAAACGCAACAAGTCTTTTGGGAAAAAACAGTCCTCCAAATTATGGACTTTACAATTACTGTGATTCTGGAGTTACCACCTGGTATGACTTTGCCTGCGAAATTCAAAAACTTGCAAAAAAATCCGCTTTAGTGAAAAATGACTGTATTATAAGTCCATGTTCTTCAGATGATTACAAAACTAAGGCTTTAAGACCAGAAAATTCTGTTTTGCAAACTGAAAAAATAAAAAAAGCACTAAAAATTAAAATTCCTTCCTGGAAAGTTAGTCTTGAAAAAATATTAAAAGAATAAAGGTAAAAAGATTATGTCAAAAATTAAAAAATATAGTTTTCTGTTGTTTGAATTAGTAAAAAAAGGAATTAAATTAAAGTACAGAAGATCCTATCTTGGAATTTTATGGTCCTTAATTGAGCCGATTTTAACAACAATTGTAATGGTAATTATTTTTGGTACGCTGTTTCATAATAACAATCCAACGTACCCGCTTTATATTGTAATTGGTCGTCTTTATTATTCATTTTTTTCACTTGGAACAAGAAACGCAATGGTTTCAGTCAGAAGTCATGCCTCGATGCTGAATAAAGTTTATATTCCAAAATTCATTTATATACTTTCATCAGTAATTTCAACTTTTATAATTTTCTGTATTTCTTTGCTTGTTTTGGTGGGAGTTCAAATTTATTGTAAAGTAGTTCCAAGCTGGTACCTGTGGCAGTTTATTCCATCTTTGATTTTGCTGTTTATTTTAACGTTGGGAACAGGAACCGTACTTTGTGTTTTAAATGTCTATTTTAAGGATATTGAATATTTATGGAATGTTTTTTCTTTGATTTTGATGTATGCAAGTGCAATATTTTATTATCCTGATGCAATTTTGAAAACGAAATGGGCATTTATATTGAATAAAAATCCTTTATATCAACTTATAACAATGGGGCGAAACTCTATATTAGGTGTTCCTTTTGATTTAAATGGCTTTATTTTTTCCTCTGCATCGTCAATAATTATATTGATTTTGGGAATTATTTACTTTAACTCAAAAAAAGATAAATTTATTCTTTACCTTTAGGATTACAAAATGTCAGAAAATACAAACGCAACTCAAAATATTCAAAATACAACGGAAGTTAAAACAACACAAACTACAGAAACTTCTGTTGTAAAGCCTGTAGTACCAGCTGTAGAAGTAAAAGCTGTTCAGCCTGTAGAAACTCCCGTTGCAAAAACTGTAGCACCTGTTTCGGAAACTAAAAGTCTGGAAGTAAAATCGGTTCAATCTACGGAAAAGTCTGAATTAGCACTTAAAGAACCAGAAATTGCTGTTGAACTGAACAATGTTGGAATACGATTTAATCTTGGAAGAGAAAAAATTGATTCTCTAAAAGAGTATGTCATAAAGTTGCTGCATCATCAGGTAAAATATGATGAATTTTGGGCATTAAAAAATGTCAGTTTTAAGATAAATAAAGGCGACCGTCTTGGAATTTTAGGTTTAAACGGTGCGGGAAAATCTACGCTTTTAAAAATTATTGCCGGTGTGTACCGCCCTACAACTGGAACTGTAATGAAAAAAGGCATTTTAGCACCGCTTCTTGAACTTGGTGCCGGTTTTGACACTGAATATTCTGCTCGCGAAAATATTTATTTGTATGGGGCAATTTTAGGTTATTCAAAAAAGTTTATTCAGTCAAAATTTGATGAAATCATACAGTTTTCTGAACTTGAACAGTTTGTGGACGTTCCTTTAAAGAATTTTTCCAGCGGTATGAGAAGTCGTTTGGGATTTGCCGTTTGTACTTTGGTTGAACCAGATATTTTGATTCTTGATGAAGTTTTGAGCGTTGGCGATGCACGTTTCCAGCAAAAAAGTTTACAAAAAGTAATGAATATGTTTAATAAAGGCGTAACTGTTATCTTTGTTTCTCATTCACTGGCTCAGGTCAAAAAGTTGTGCAATAAGGCTCTGATTTTGAACAAAGGTGAAATGATAAAATTCGGGGATATTGACGAAGTTGCCCCGGTTTACGAGCAGATTTTAAAACAGGGAAATTAATTTTTATTTTCCGTAAGTTTTTTTAGACCTTCCGTCAAAGAAACTTTTTGACTCCAATTTAATTCTGATTTTATACGCTCGCAGTTTATTGCGTAACGAAGATCGTGTCCCCGGCGGTCTGTTACGTGCCTTATTTGCTCTTTGATTTGAGATTCATTTTTTGCGTTGCAATTACAGTAAATTTCAATTAATTTTTCCAGTAAATCATTATTTGAAAGTTCACATTCTCCGCCAATATTGTATTTTTGTCCATTTTTTCCGTTTTTTAAAATCTGGAAAACTGCATTACAATGATCATCAACGTAAATCCAGTCCCGCACATTATTGCCACTGCCATAAACAGGAAGTTCTGCCCCGCTTTTTATATTTTTTAACATTAACGGAATAAATTTTTCAGGATTTTGAAAAGGTCCGTAATTATTTGAGCAGGCAGAAACAGTTACCGGAAGTCCATAAGTTTTATTGTAGGCAAAACAAAGATGTTCCCCACTTGCTTTTGACGCAGAATATGGTGACGAAGGATTATAATTTGATTTTTCAGTAAAAGGTCGTGATGAAAAATCAAGGCTTCCGTAAACTTCGTCAGTGGAAATATAATGAAAAAGAAAATCATTTATTTCTGGATTTTTTTCATCGCTTTTCCAGAAGTTTTTGGCAGCTTCAAGTAAAATTTGAGTTCCAAGAACATTAGTTTTTATAAAAATTTCCGGAGAAGAAATCGAACGGTCAACATGACTTTCTGCAGCAAAATGAACAACGGTGTCTATCTGATATTTTTGAAAAGTTGAAAAAATTGACGCCTTGTCACAAATGTCAGCTTTTTCAAAAAAATATCTTGTTCCACCGTATTTTTTTTGTATTTTCGCAAGATTTTCAAGATTCGCGGCATAAGTTAATTTATCAATATTGATTATTCTGCCGTCAAAAAAATTATTTTCATAATAACGTTCTGCAAAAGGCGATTCACAAAATAAAAAATTTATAAAATTTGAGCCGATAAATCCACAACCACCGGTAACAAGAATATTTTTTAATTTTCGCATTTTAATCTCCAATCCAGTGACCGTTTATATCAAAATATTTTTTTTCTAGAATAAAAGGTTCGTAATTTAAATCTTTTTGACTTAAAATCAGTTTTTCAGGATTTTGTTCTGGCCAATCAATATCAAGGATTTTATCATTCCATAGAATTCCGTCTTCATCAAAAGGATCATAAAAATTTGAACATTTATAGGAAATCTCAGCATTTTCAGAACAAACAAAAAAACCGTGCGCAAAACCTTCTGGAATGTAAATCTGATTTTTTTTTGTACTATCAAGTAAAATTTTAAAATACTTGCCAAAAGTATTTGATTCGGCTCTTAAATCAACGGCAATATCAAGAACTTTTCCTTGAGTGGCACGAATAAGCTTTCCTTGAGGTGCTTTTTGTTGAAAATGAAGTCCCCGCAAAACATTTTTTACAGAAAAACTTTGATTATCTTGAACAAAATTCATTTTAAGTCCGGCATCAAAAAAATCTTTCTGATTATAATTTTCCAGAAAATAACCTCTTGAATCGTTATGAATTTCAGGTATGACTTCGTAAAGTCCAAGAAATTCAAGACCGTCATGAGTAAAACATTTTGTAAAAGTAAATGACATTATCTAAAAACTCCAAATACGCTTTTTCTCTAAATAAAGCATTGTAAATGATTTTTCAGAGATGACCATAATTGTTCTAAAAACTTTTTTCGTAGCGTTTGCCGGTAAACTTTGCCCTTAAAAAAGAAAATCCTTTTTTTAGCCAGTTTACATTTTGCATATCTATAACTTTTACTTCTTTGTATTTGATTTTATTAGTCTGAATCCACACATCAAAAAGCCGTTCACTTATGCGTCCCGGATAACGTGCGTGAAATGCTGAATATTGTGAAGGCGGATTTTTTTCTACAAGTTCATCAAGAATGGAAAAAAGCCACGTGCAATATTGGTCTAAAAGTTCTTTTTTCATAATCATCATGTTAAATGCATGTAGTTTTGTTGTATATCGCAAATTTTCAAAGGCCACTAAATATTCAGGATATTTTTGAGCAATAATTCTTCCAGCATCGTCTAAAGGTTCAATGAACATGGTTTTTTTGTAGTGATTATAAACGGACATAATAAAATAATTGCGTTTTTTTGGAAGAATTACGTCACAGTCTGCTAAAAGTTCTTGAACTTGAGATGTTGAAAGCACGTTTTTAAATTTTTCGTCCTCAGTTTTTGCATTTTTCTTAGATTGTGAAAAATATCTTCTGTAATGAACAAGTCCGACGTAATCGGCATCAAGATTTTTCCAGGCCCAGTAAAGTCCTGTAAGTTCACAGTAATAAGGATTTTTTTGTGAAATATTGATTCCGCTGTCATCGCGCTCAAAGCCTATGGATTCTTTACCGGCAGCACCAACCTGCAACGGAAGGTACAAAGAATCTGATGGCATCTGATATTTTTTATGGGCGGCAACTATTATTTTTACATTCATTTTATTCTCCTATAAAATTAGTAAAAAGCACATAATCGTAAACGGTTCGTTTGCCGTCTATATTGCGCTTCCAATTTTTTTTGTAAGTTAATTTGTGAACAAAAGTATTTTCTAAAAATGACAGTTTTTTTAGCGTTTTTTCAGAAAGTACATCATTCATCATTGGTGCTAAAAGAAAAATTTCTGAATTATTGTCCTTTTGATTTTTAATTATATTTTTGAAAGTTTCATTGTGCTTTACAAAAAGTGAAATTAAAAAATCTGTCATAAAATAATCTACAGGTTCTTCATAATTTTTAAGATAATCAAGGTAAAAATTATATAAATAATCATAAAGTGGAAAATTCTTATATTTTGTACCCTGAAAACTGATATTCCAGCCCTTAGTTTTTCTGAAAAAATATCGTGAATCATTTTTTTCTTCGGATTTCATATTGCAGGGAGTGTAAAATGCCTGGTCAAAATAAGATGCAGGAATTTCTTTTGAAAGAAAAATTGTAGAATCTATCCATGTGCCACCGTGTTTGTATAAAAGGGCTGCACGTGTTATGTCACTAAAAAATGCTTTGGAAATTTTCCCCGAATCAACTTTTTCGTAAATATAAGGGGGCAAATCCACATATTGAGCCATATTTTCACGGCTGATTAAAATTAAAGGGCGGTTTTTAATATTTTTTTTAACGCTTTCTATACATTTTTCTACAACTTCCGGCAAATTATCAAAACCCTGGTTCCACATCACAAAAACTGGCGGATTTTTTACTTCTTCAAGATTTTCATAATCATAATCTTTTTCAAGAAAATCAGAGGCCGTTTTTTCAAGAAAAGGGAAAGTTGTATTTTGTCTTAAAAGTGCAATCCAGCGACCAAAAGAATACAATTTTAACTTGTAAAAGGCTTTTGAAAGAAAAAGTAGGCGTAAATTGATTTTGAGTTTTAACTTTGTATTCATTTTATTCTCCTGCTATGTATTTTAAGTATTCACCGTAATCAGTTTTATAATTTTGTGACAATTCAAGTAATTTTTCTTTTGAAATCCAGCCGTTTTTAAAGGCGATTTCTTCTATGCACCCGGCGTAAAAGCCCTGTCTTTTTTGTAAAGTGGCAATAAAATTTGACGCTTCAAGTAAACTGTCATAAGTGCCAGTGTCAAGCCATGCCATTCCCCGGCCCAAAAGTTCAACTGAAAGGCTGCCTTTTTGCAGGTAAAAATTATTCACGTCAGTAATTTCTTTTTCTCCGCGTCTGCTTTTTTTTAGATTTTGTGCTACATGAATGACGCTGTTGTCATAAAAATAAAGGCCTGGCACCGCATAATTTGACGGTGGATTTTGTGGCTTTTCCATGATTTTTTCTGGATTTTTATTTTCCCCAAATTCAATTACCCCGTAACGTGAAGGATCCCGCACAGGATAGCCAAAAATAAGGGATTCACACTCTTTATTTTCAATTTTTTTTACTGATTTTTTCAAGATTTTTGTAAATGACTGGCCGTAAAAAATATTGTCACCCAAAATCAAAGCGACATTTTCTTTTCCAATAAAATCTCTGGCTATGATAAAAGCTTCTGCAATTCCATTTGGAGCTTTTTGCACGGCATATTCTATTTTTAACCCAAGATTTTCGCCATTTGAAAAAAGATTTTTAAAAAGATTCTGGTCGCGCTCTGTGGAAATAATTAAAATTTCCTTAAGTTCAGCAAGCATAAGGCAGCTTAGGGGATAATAAATCATAGGTTTGTCGTAAATGGGAAGCAGTTGTTTTGAAAAAGCAAGTGTTAAAGGCGAAAGCCTCGTTCCATTCCCGCCTGCAAGAATTATTGCGCGCATATCGTTAGTATATCACTTTTAGACGTGAAAAAAATATATATAAATGATAAAATAATGGGCAAAGTTGCCGCTAAAAATTGCAATTTTTAGCGGATCCCTAATGTGTTTATTTTTATGGAAGAAATTACAGAAAAACCTGAATCAAAATCTCTTACAAAAAATGCAATTCTAAACATGCTTAAGGCTGTCGTAAGCCTTATTTTTCCGCTTATAACATTTCCTTACGCTTCAAGAGTTTTAGGACCTGACGGATTAGGCAAAATTCACTGGGCACAGTCGATTGTTTCTTATCTTGGCATTGCTGCAAGTCTTGGAATTACAAATTATGCAGCACGTGAAGCTTCAAAATTAAAAGAAGACAAAACTGCACTTTCAAAATTTGCAAAAGAAATTCTTATAATAAATCTTACAAGCTGTCTGATTGCATATATTTTGTTTTTTGTTGCAGTTTTTACAATTCCTCATCTAAAAAATTGTTCTACAATTCTTTTTATATTAAGTTCTTTAGTTTTTTTTGAACAGCTTGGTGTGAGTTGGCTTTTTACAGCCGAGGAAGAATTTACATTCACGACAATCCGCTTTATTGCATTTTATTTTATCAGCATATTTTTGCTTTTTACCACTGTAAAAACTGAAAATGATCTTCTTCAATACGCATTTTTAACTGTAATTGCAAGTATTTGCGGTTGTATTTCAAATTTTATTCTGTCCTTTAAATATATAAATCCTTTTATCAAGACCAAAGTTGAAATAAAAAAACATTTAAAACCCATTTTTATACTGTTTGGCATGACTGCTGCAACTTCAATTTATTCAATTCTTGATACTTCTATGATTGGATTTATTTCAAATGATACTCAGGTTGGATTTTACACGGCCGCCACAAAAATCAACCGGCTTGTTTTGAGCATGGTAACGGCAATTACAACGGTAATGTTCCCGCGACTGTCTGTTTATGCAAAGGAAGAAAATAAAGAAAAATTTTACTCATTGGTTTATAAAGGATTTGATGTCCTTTTTCTTTTTGCACTGCCCTGTTGTTTCGGTCTTACTGCAATCAGCGGTCCTTTGATTTATCTTTTTAGCGGAAGCGAATATCTAGAAGCCGTTCCTGTTATGAGGATTATGAATCCTGTTATTATAATTACCGGATTGAGTAATTTTATTGGAGTTCAGATTTTTATTCCGTTAAATAAAGAAAAATGGACTTTACATTCTGTTTTGGCAGGAACTGCAGTAAATGCAATATTAAATTCAATTTTTATAAAATTGTTTGGTGCCCTGGGTGCTGCACTTTCTACCGTAATTTCTGAACTTGTAATTGCCACTATTCAGCTGATTATGTCAAGAAAATTTATAAAACATTTAGTTTTACTAAAAAGATTTTTGATTTATCTTTTAGATTCTGCAATTATGATTATTCCGGTTTGTCTTTGCCTGTATTTTATAAAAAATATGGTACTGACCGTAGTTTGTGGAATTCTTGCCGGCGTAATTACTTATTTTCTTGTACTTTTGATTCAAAAAAATGAAATATTGATGAGTTTTTTACAGAAATTCTTTGCAAAAATTCATTTTAAAAACTAAATCAAAAAAATGGAGGATTTTATGGAAAAAGTTTTTGATTATCTTGTGGTTGGTTCTGGGCTTTCAGGAGCTGTTTTTGCTTATGAGGCTAAAAAAAGAGGAAAAAAAGTTCTTGTGATTGAAAAAAGAAATCACATTGCAGGAAATATTTATACCCAGCAGATTGAAGGCATTAATGTTCATCAATATGGCGCACATATTTTTCATACTAGTGACAAAAAAATCTGGGATTATGTAAATCAGTTTGCGACTTTTAATAATTTTGTAAATTCACCGATTGCACGCTATAAAAATGAAGTTTATAACCTTCCGTTCAATATGAATACTTTTAGCAGATTGTGGAATGTTTTTACTCCAGATGAAGCAAAAGCAAAAATTGATGCAGAACTGAAAGAAGTAAAAATTGACGAGCCAAAAAATCTTGAAGAACAGGCTATAAAACTTGTTGGAAAAACAATTTACGAAAAACTTGTAAAAGGTTACACGGAAAAACAATGGGGAATGAAGGCAACAGAACTTCCGCCGTTTATTATAAAAAGGCTGCCTGTGCGTTTTACTTATGATAACAATTATTTTAATGATTTATACCAGGGAATTCCTGAAGGCGGATACACTCAGATTATTGAAAAAATGCTTGATGGCATTGAAGTAAAACTGAACACTGATTATTTTGAAAACCGCCAGTATTTTGATTCCATTGCAGAAAAAGTAATTTTTACCGGTCCTGTTGATAAATATTTTGATTATTGTTACGGTCCACTTGAATACAGAAGCATTCGTTTTGAAACTGAAATTCTTGATAAACAGAATTATCAGGGTGTTGCAGTTGTAAATTACACAGAATATGAAGTTCCGTACACTAGAATTATTGAGCACAAACATTTTGAAAAAGGAAATCAGGAAAAGACGGTTATAAGCCGTGAATATTCTTCTTTATGGGATTCTACAAAAGAACCTTACTACCCTGTAAACAATCAGAAAAATAATGATTTGTACGCAAAGTACGCAAAAAAAGCCGAAGAAGAAAAATCTGTGATTTTTGCCGGAAGACTTGGAACTTACAAATATTACGATATGGATAAAGTTATTCTGGAAACTTTAAAACTGGCAGATGAAGAATTTGGAAACTAAAATTTGATTTTTTTCCACTTTGCGTGAGCGATTGTAGCAGCCGCGAAGCGGGACTTGCTTAAACGAAGCGCTATTGTTCTGGCGCGGAGTAAGCAAGGCTGCAGGCGAAAGCCGGAACTGCGAAAAGCGCGGTGCTGCGAATGCAGCACACGCCCGCATCATAAGGGCATATCTAAAAAATCATTTACAATGCTTTTTTAAATATGCCGACGAGTTTTAATTCGTAAAAATACAACGAATTAAAACATCGCGTTTTCAGAGTTACCTCTAAAAATTGCAATTTTTAGAGGT
>CAVJCY010000018.1:0-42561 GCA_963648145.1 bacterium
AAAAAAAAAAAAAGGACGAGTTAAATGCATCTGCAACTGAAAGCGCACAAAAAAATATTAATTATAGTAACTTAGTTCCATTAAAACTTGCTATTCCTATCGACATTAATGAACAAATTAAGATTAAAGATAATTTAATGTTAATTGATAAACAAGTAAGAAAAGAACAAAAAACAATGAATAATCTTCTGTCTCAAAAGCTAGGTCTTATATCAGATTTATTAACAGGAAAAGTTCGAGTAAAAGTGGAGTAGAAAAATGATTTTATGCAATGATAACCGTTATTCAGAAAAAGAAAGAAACGAACTCAAAATTAATGAATATACAACGGTTGAAAAACCATTTATGGATCAACTTAAAGACTTTGGCTGGAATGATGGAAAAAATCAAGTCATTGAACTCAAGATGCAACAAACTCCAGAAGAGAGCTTTCGTACTAATTTCAAAGAAGTTATCTTAAAAACAAAATTCAAAGAAGCTGTAAAAAAGATAAATCCTTTTTTGACAAATGATCAGATTGATGACGAATTGATTCCAAAAATCGAAAATCTTACTTCAGAAAGTTCTACTTCTCTTATTGAAAATAATAGAAAAATTCTTGAAATACTTCAGAAAGGAACGACTGTTTCTAAGAATGAACAAACAAATGAACCAAATCCTGATGTTTATTTGATAGATTATAAGAATCCAGAAAATAATATTTTTACTGCAATTTCACAATTTAAGGTTGCAATTCCTGGAACAGAGCATCATATCATTCCTGATATCGTTTTGTTTATTAATGGTTTGCCAATTTGTATTGTAGAATGTAAATCTCCAAAGATTGAAGAGTCTATCCCTGAAGCAATTGATCAACTTATGCGTTACAGTGAACAAAGAGGTGATAGTGGAGAAGGTAATCAGCATCTCTTCTATTATAATCAGTTCATTGTAGTAACATGTAGAAATGAAGCTTTATTCGGAACAATTACAACAAAAAATAGAAAACATTTTTATCGATGGGCAGATCCATATCCATTAACAGTAAATGATTTATCACATGGAGCTTCAGCTCCTAATGATCAGCAAAGACTTGTTGCTGGTATGTTAAGTATTCCAAATCTGTTGGAAATAATCAGAGTATTTACAGTTTTCTCTTGTGATGATAAAGGAAGAACTATAAAGATTGTTTCACGCTATCAGCAATTCCGTGCTGTAAAAAAAATGGCAGAACGCCTAAAGACAGGAAAAAATCCATTGGAACGTGGTGGAATTCTCTGGCATACACAAGGATCTGGGAAATCTTTAACAATGATGTTCCTTGTTCGTATGATGAGACTTGATAAAGAACTTTTGGATTGGAAGATAGTCTTTGTTACTGATAGAAATCAACTTGAAGACCAACTTGGTGGTACAGGTATCTCTGTTGGAGTTGATATAAAAACAGCAGAATTTATTAATCCAAAAACAGAAGAAAAGAAAAGAGGTAAAAGTCTTAAAGAATTATTAAGTACTGATAATTCAGATATTGTTCTAGCAATGATTCATAAGTTCCAGGAAAGTGGAGATCTTTCAAGTATTGAAATATTCCCTGAATTAAATGCTAGTTCGAAGATTCTTATCATGACTGATGAAGCTCATCGATCTCAGTATAATCTTCTTGGAGCAAATTTAGCTCGTGCTCTTCCTAATGCTACAAGAATTGGTTTTACTGGAACTCCTACTGAAAAAACAGAAGGACTTTATCGTCACTATATCGATAAATATACAATGCGTGAATCTATTGATGATGATGTCACTCTTGAAATTGTATATCAAGGATTCACTCATAATGCAGAAATAACTGATAAAGAGGCAATGGATGCAGAGTTCGAAGATGTTTTCAGCGATTATAATATAAAAGAAAGACTTCAGATTCTGGGATTTGGTAGTAAAGATGCTTATCTAGATAGTAAAGAAACTATTAAAGCAAAAGCAAAAAGCATGATAAACCATTATGTAAATGAGGTTTTTACAAATGGTTTTAAAGCTCAAGTAGTTGCTAATTCTAGAATTGCTGCATGTCGTTATAAGTCAGCATTGGAAGAAGCAATCAAAGAAAAGGTTGCAGAACTTAAACAAAAAAATGATTTAAATATAGATATTGCAACACTTGAGAAAATTAAAATAGCTGTAATTATTTCTGCCAGCCATAATGATGAAAAAGAAATTAAAGATTGCATAGATCCTCAGATTGTGGGACAAAATTACCATGAACGAAGTATTACTTCATTTAAGCTTCCTTTTGATGGTAAAGATGAGGATGACAATACAATTGATGGTTCTATTGGTATTCTTGTTGTAAATAATATGCTTATTACAGGTTTTGATGCTCCAATTGAACAGGTTCTATATATGGACCAGGTTCTTAAAGCTCATACTTTGTTACAGGCTATCTGTCGTCCAAATCGTAGTGGACCAGAAGGAAAAGATTACGGATTCGTTGTTGATTATGTTGGTATTGCGCATCATTTAAAAGCAGCAATTGAAAATAATGATGAACGTGAAGAAAAAGTTGATTCCGGTGAAATAGAGAAAATCCTTGGATGTATTTCAAACAATGACTCTTTAGTTACAGAATTAAAAAATAAACATCAGGCGATTTGGGATTTCTTGAATAAATATGGTCTCACAGATTTATCAGATGAAGATGCTTTTTATGATACATTTTATGATGAAAAAATCCGCTCACAGTGGCTTAACTTATATCAGGAATTTTCTACTGCTTTTAATGCTGTTTTACCTAAAAAAGAAGCTCTGGAATTTTATAAAGATTGGTTGAGTTTTACTGAGATTAATGCGTTAGCTCTGAAATATCTTCGTGATAAACGATTTAGTATGAAAGGTATTCCACAGAAACTTCGTGCAATTGCTGATGAATATCTTGCATCTAAAGGAATAGATGTAAAAGTTGAGCCAATTTCTATTCTTTCTGATGATTTTGAGAAGAACTCTAAAAAGCGTAAATCAAAAAAATCAAAAGCTGCTGAAGTTGAACATGCAATTAGAGACTTCATTGATATAAATATTGATGACGATCCTGAATTGTTTGCCTCATATTCAAAAGCTTTGGAAGATATTTTCGAGCGATTCGCAGATGACTGGGATAAAATATACGAAGAACTCGAAAAACTTCGTCATACGATGAAAAATCGTGAAAAAGAAAAAACTTATGGATTAAGACGAAAAACTCAAATGCCTTTCTTTCGTATCTTTAAGCGTGAGCTTTTTGATAATGCAGATTTAAATGATGATCAAATTACACAAAATGTGGCACTTACTGTTGCTGTTTTTGAAGTTGTAAGAACAGAAGTTAAGATGAACGGCTTTTGGGAAAATTCTCATTTAGCTGCTCAAAATAGATTAAGAGCTGAATTACAAAAAACATTGATCTCTCCAGAGTTCTGTCGATTACCTCATATGATGGAAAAATATTCTGAATTAATTTCTCGTGTTATGGAATTAGCAAAATCAATTCATTCTAAGATTATTTCGGAGAATGTTGCATGATTGAATATCAAGTAAAATACAGTTCTAGGAAAACCTTAAATATAACTGTTGAACGAGACAGAACTGTTATAGTACATGCACCGGAATCACTTTCTGAAGAGCGTATAAGACAAATTGTTTTATCTAAATCAGAATGGATAGATAAAAAACTTTCTGATTCAAAAAAATATGATTTAGAAATTTCAAAAAAAGAATTTGTGAATGGGGAAAGTCTTCTATTCCTTGGTAAACTTTATAATCTGACAATTAGTGCTGATGCATTTGATGGAATTATCTTTGAAGATGATTTTAAAATCTCAATGAACAATCAAACGCAAGCAAATGATCTATTTAAGGCATGGTATAAAAATCAAGCTTTAATAATATTAGAAAAACTAGCTGAATCATATTCTGAAAGACTTGGAGTTAAATATAAACAATTAAAGATATCTGATATGAAATATAGATGGGGATCTTGTACTTCAAAAGGCAATATAAACTTCAATTGGAGAATAATAAAAGCTCCAATGTATGTTATTGAATATCTTGTTGTTCATGAATTATGTCATTTACTAGAACCAAATCATTCAGCAATTTTTTGGAATATTGTTTCTGTGCAAATTCCTGATTATGAAAATGCAAAGAACTGGTTGAAACAAAATGGGGGATTATTGGAGGTTGATTTTTAATGAAAAAGCTAATTGCACAGATTTTACAGTCTGCTTTATTGGATCTCATAAAAGATCAACCTGATATTTTATATAAAAATGAATTAACAACAATGACGGAATGGAATTTTTGCCATCATTTTTCTCGTTATTTGAGTCAATATTTTCCTTGGTTCGATTGTGACTGTGATTTAAGTAAACATCTTCAAGATGAAACTCATAAAAGACCTGATATTATTCTACATCATAGAGGAACTTATTGTGAGAAAAATGTTTCATTTAATTTTCTTGTGGTCGAAGCAAAATTAGGTTTTGGTAAATCAAGTAACGATATAAAAAGAATTAGACATGATTGGTTTGAAGATAGCTATAACTATAAATTTGGCGCAATTCTAATAATCGAAAAATATGATAAAAGAAATTCTGCTTTTCAGTGGCACAATTGAAGAAAATATTGCATGGGGAAATTATGATGTTTCTGCAAAAGATATTTTTGATGCAGCAAAAGTGGCCGAAGCTCTAGATTTTATTTCAAAACTTCCAGACAGATTTGCAACAAAAGCAGGAGAACGCGGGGCTTCTCTTTCAGGAGGCGAACGGCAAAGAATTGCATTTGCAAGGATTCTTCTGCGAAAACCCAAAATTATTGTTCTTGACGAAGCAACTTCTGCCTTGGATAGCATTTCGGAAGCTGCAATTATGAAAACTATCAAAAAAATCAGTGAAAAAACTACAATTTTGATAGTTGCACACAGACTGTCTACAATAAAAAATTGTGACAAAATATTTGTTTTGCAAAATGGTCATCTTATGGAAAGTGGAAAACACACAGAACTTCTTGCAAAAAATGGAGTTTATGCTCAGATGTGGAAATCGCAAAATCAAGATATTGAGGAATAAAATGAAAATATTTTCTGAAGAAATGATACCTCTGACACAAGAATATTTTTTCAAAAAAAACCCCATATCACAAAAAATCATCATCTGGATTATAGCCATTTTATTTTTGACTGCAATTTTCGTAACCTGCATTGCCCCTTTTGAAGAAGTTATAAAAGTCAATGGATACATTCGCCCACAAGAAAATATTTCTTCCATCAATAATGCCGTCACTGGCAGAATAGAAAAAGTACTTTACAAAAACGGTCAAAGTGTAAAAAAAGGAGAAGTTCTACTTAAAATTGATGAAACTCAATATTTAACACAAAAAGAAAGTATTCTGTCACAAATTGAAAATGAAAAAGCAAAATTAGAAAATCTTTATGAAATAAAAAACAGTATTGATGCTGGAAAAAATCTTATTTCTCTAGAAAATACAGAAAGTTTTTATCGTTTTGAACTTTGGCAGTCAAATTTGAGAAAAATGAAATCCGCAAAAGATTTAGCTTTTTATCTTTTTGATATAGAAAAATCTCTACCATCTTTTATTACAACAAAAAGTCGTTTACAAGAACTGGAATCAATTTTTATAAGTGCAAAAGAAGATTACAATAATTACGATTATTCATTCAGATACAACATTGCCCATGAAATTACAGAACTTGAAACTTCTATAAAAGTAAATGAAGCAAAACTTCGACAAATTGAAGATTCAATTTTATATACAAAGGTGACAGCCCCCATTGATGGTATTATTCAAGAACTTTTTGTTTTTAATGAAGGAGAATGGATTCAAGCCGGTCAGAATCTTTTTAATATTATCCCTAATAATTCTCAAAAGTTAAAAATTGAATTGCAAGTTTCTGCAAATCAAGCAGGAAAAATAAAACAGGGAATGTCTGTAAAAATGCGTTTTCCAAGTTTGCCCTACAATGAATTTGGAGGAGCGGAAGGAAAAATTCTAATTATAGATGCTGACATGAAAAGTAATCAAAATGAAAATCCTTATTTTTTAATTGTCTGCCATATAGATAAACAAAATTTAACAGATAAAAAAGGTAAAAAAAATCCTTTGAAAATAGGACTTCAAGTTAATGCAAGAATTATTTTAGACAGAAAAACAATGGCTAATTTTATTCTGGAAAAATTAAATTTATGGCATTAGAAAATTCCACACTTCCCCCTTCTTGTAAAAATCGCGGTTTTGTTTTATAACTTCTGTGTTAATCATTAGTAAACAAGAACAAAGACGTTCATTCTTACGAAAGTTGGGATGAGTGTCTTTTTTTATTTTTAAATCAGTTTTCAGAGGTGTTATGATGAAAAAATTTATTTTTGTAACGGGAGGCGTTGTTTCTGGGCTTGGAAAGGGCATTACGGCAGCTTCTTTGGGACGTCTGCTAAAAAACCGTGGACTTAAAATTACTTCGCAAAAACTTGACCCGTACATGAATGTTGATCCGGGAACGATGAGTCCTTTTCAGCACGGTGAAGTTTTTGTCACTGATGACGGAGCGGAGACAGACCTTGATCTTGGTCATTATGAACGTTTTATTGACGAAAACCTCACGAAATATTCAAACCTCACAAGCGGTCGCGTCTACTGGAACGTTTTGAATAAGGAACGCAACGGCGAATATCTTGGTGAAACTGTGCAGATTATTCCTCACGTTACGAACGAAATTAAGCATTTTATTCTGAAAAATCAGGAAGAAACTGGCGCGGACGTCAGCATTGTAGAAATTGGTGGAACTACCGGCGACATAGAAAGTCAACCATTCCTTGAAGCAATCAGACAGTTATGCCTTGAAGTTGGTCGCCAGAATTGCTGTTTTATTCACGTTTGCCTTGTGCCTTATATTTCTGGTTCTGATGAATTTAAATCTAAGCCGACTCAACATTCTGTAAAAGAATTGCAGGGTCTTGGAATCAGTCCGGATATTATTGTTTGCCGTGCAGATAAAGAAATTCCTGATGATATTCGTCACAAAATTTCACTTTTCTGTAATGTTGAACCTGACTGCGTAATTTCTAACACAACTTTGCCGTGTTTGTATGAAGTTCCACTGATGCTTCACGATCAAAAAATGGACGATGTTGTTTGCCGCAAACTTGGCATTAACAATATGATTTCTGCGTCTACGGGAATTAAAGCTGAGCCTGATTTAACCCACTGGAAAGAAATGATTGCAAACGCTTATGCAAGAAAAGGCGAAATTGAAATTGCACTTGTCGGAAAATATGTAAAACTTCACGATTCATATCTTTCGATTGTTGAATCTTTGAATCACGCAAGTTTTGTTGTGGGTAAAAACGTAAAAATCCGTTGGGTAGATTCTGACACTGTAACTGACGAAAGTGCCCCTAAAGTTTTTGAAGGAATTTCCGGCATAATTTTGCCAGGTGGATTTGGAATGCGCGGCATTGAAGGTATGATAAATTCTTGCAAATATGCGCGTGAAAACAATATTCCGTATTTTGGAATTTGTCTTGGAATGCAGATTGCCGTAATTGAATATGCAAGAAATGTTCTTGGCTATAAGGATGCAAATTCCCGCGAATTTGTAGAAGACGGTGAACATTGCGTTATTGATTTGATGGAAGGTCAAAAAGGTGTAAAAAAAGGCGGTACAATGCGTCTTGGAAAATATCCTTGCAAGATAAAAGCAGGTTCAGTGCTGCACGCTGCCTACGGTGAAGATTTAATAAACGAACGTCACCGCCATCGCTATGAATTTAACAACGAGTATAGAAAAGAAATGGAAGAAAAAGGTCTTGTGATAAGCGGCATTTCTCCTGATGATTCTTTGGTAGAAGCCATTGAATTGCCATCAGAAACGCATCCATTCTTTATTGGCGTACAGTTTCATCCGGAATTCAAAAGCCGCCCGAACAAGGCTCAGCCAATTTTTGTTGAATTTGTAAAGTCCGCTTGTAAAAACAAATAAGAAAGGACTAAAATAAAAATCTCAAAAACCACAGATTATTCTTTTTACGAAAAACTGCGGCAGGCAATGGAGTACCTGCGAAGGTTGTTTCAACAACCGAAGCAGAAACAAAAAGGCGCACGATTTGTGCGCCTTTTTGTTTTGAGGGTTACCGAAGTGCGGAACTGCCGACGACACAAAGCGAAAAGCAAAGCGGGCTTTGTGACGGGCCGCCCATAAAATTATTCTTTTACACCACCTGCAGTTGCTCCACCAATAATATATTTTGAAAGGAACAGGTAAACTACAATCAGAGGAACTACCGCAAGACAGAGCAAAATGTAGATAACACCCATATCGAACTGAAGGTAGTCGGCATTTCGGGCATTTGCAATAACAATCGGGACAGTCCACAAAACTTTTTTATCAATAATGAGAGCAGGAACAAAGTAATTATTCCAAGAATTTACAAATGCAAAAATTGCCTGAACTGCAATTGCCGGTTTCATCATAGGAACTACAATCTCATTGAATGTTCTAAATTCGTTACAACCGTCAACACGAGCCGCTTCTACAATAGAGAACGGCAATGTTGCTTCCATTGACTGATACATATAAAAGAAAACTACCGGTGCTGCAATAGACGGAACAATCAGAGAAATATAATTGTTCATCAAATTTAATCGCTGTAATAATCTGATGAATCCTAAAGTAGAAACCTGAGTTGGAACCATCATTACAGCAAGAATAAACTTAAATACAATTCCCTTTCCTTTGAAGTTGTACATATAAACACCGTAAGCGGTCATTGCAGAAAAATAAGTTGTACAAATTGCAGTCAAAGACGCAATGATAATACTGTTCAGCATACCATGCAGAATCGGATAGTTTTCTGAATAAGGAACGATTTTTGAAAAAGCCTGCTTAGAAATTACATTCTTCCAAAATTCGCTTGTGGTATTTTTATCAACCGTAAGGTTTACAAAGTTTTTCCAGAAAGAAGTTCCTGGCAGGGCAGAAAAGCCAAGCTGAATCTGCATATGGCTTCTGGTAGCATTAATAATCATGATATAGAAAGGAAATAACGATATAAATGCCAATAAAATTAATATTAAATAACAGAAAAATCTTTTTACTGTAAGATTTTTGCTCTGACTCTGAATTTTATCCATCTTTTTACCTCCTATCCTATCTTTTGTTTGTGTATTTTGACATTGTAGATTTATATACAAATCCAGAAAGAACAGCAGTTATTACAAAAATGAACACAGAAGTTGCACCTCCAAGACCGTAATTCTTGTTTGCAAGATGTCTGTTCAACTTCATGATAATTGTCATAGTAGTTCTGTTTGGTGAACCGTCACCTTTTGTCAAAATCTGCGGGACATCGAACATCTGAATACCACCAATCAACGAAGTAATAAGTACATAAACAAAAATTGGAAGAAGCAAAGGAATTGTGATTTTAAAGAAAATTTGGATTGGGTTTGCTCCGTCAATGCGGGCAGCTTCAAACAGACTATTATCAATTCCCATTACACCAGCCATAAGAAGAATTGTCGTGTTTCCGTACCACATCAAGAAGTTCATCAAAGCAACAATTACACGTGCCCAGCCAGTAGAGCTGAAGTAACGGATTCCACGCCAAGGATCCGGACCTTTTTGCAAAGCTTCAGAAATCCAGCCACAGACTTTTAATGAATCAAAACCAGAATAATTCTGACGGAAAATATCAATGGCATTGTACTTTAAAGTTGTTATGGTTTGATTTGTTGCTGCAAGATCAAGATTTTTAAATACTTCAGAAGGCTCTCCAAAAGAATTTATAACTGCTTGAATTGCATTATTTAAACTTGAATCGCTTGCATTTGCAGCGGCGTAAACTCTGAGCTGCTCCGTCAAAGATTCAATCATTTTTGCACCATCAGGAATGTTCGCTTTATTGATGATTGAAGCAAGAATGTTATTGATTGGACCTTTATCAGAAAAAAGTGCAAAGAAAAGCATGGCAAATGCTGAAGCCATAATCAGATTTGGCATATAGATAACAGTTTTAAAGAACTGCTGACATTTCAATTTCAATTCTGTATTGGTAAACCATACAGCAAGAACTAATGATACAACAATCTGCGGAATAAATCCCATAATCCACATAATCAAAGTATTAAGAAAATACTTTCCAAGGTTGTCACTAGAATTAAAAATAGTGATAAAGTTTTTGATTCCTACCCAATTTGGTCCAATTTCAGCAAGACCGTCGCGGTAGTATTGGAAAAAACTGTAATAAAATGTTGTACAGAGCGGGATTAAAGAAAAAATGATATATACAATAAAGAACGGAGCAATAAAAAAATAGCCCCAGTTATCATACTGAACAGACTTTCGTCTTCGCTTTATAGGTTTTATGGGTTTTTCAGTCGTTTCAGGTTTTACTAATTTGATGCTTGTACTTTTCTGTGACATAAACTTCCTCTCTTTATTTTGAAAAAAAAAGGGATGCAAGGTTAATCGCATCCCCCTTCGTTATTTTACAAAACCTTCAAACTATCTTGAAAGACTTGGGTAAAGTTCAATAACGGCTGTATAGAAGTTATTCCAAGCTTCTTCTTCAGTTACTTTTCCTTCAAAGTAGTCTTTCATAGCTCCTTGAAGTTTTTCTGTCATACCCTGATCGTACTGTGACATACATTCCTTTTTGATAGAAGCAGCTGAATCAATGAACAATGCCATATGGTTCTGTCCACCAAGGAAGTCGTTTTTGTAATCAGAAGCAGCAACTTCACGCATAGCTTTTTCATTGTTAGCGAAGTCACCCATTTCCATAGCGAGTGTAGCCATTGTGTCTGCATCGCAGGTAAGTGTGTACATAATGTCTTTGATAAGTGCTATGTTGTCTGAACCTTTTGCACCACAAATCCAAGTTCCACCCCAAGAGAATCCCTGTGGTCCTTTACAGAATGCCCAGTCACCAAATGCTGAACCTTCGTCATGTGGCATACAGAAGTCGATGAACCAAGCTGGAGCAAAGTAACCGAATACGTGACCGTCTTTCATCATTCCCTGTGTAGATTCTGCAGACCAGAGAGAAGCTTTGTTGTTATATCCCTTATCTGTAAATTCTTTTGTCTGTGCAATCCATGCTCTGATATTGTCATCAATAACAATCTTCTTGTTTTCGTCAACCCATTTCTTTGTTACATTGTCAGAGAATACACGGTAAGCATCATCATATCCAGAAAGCATGAAGTAACCAGCGGCTTTCATTTTTGCAGCTACAGAGTTGAAAAGATCCCAGTTATTGATAGCTTTCTGTACATCTGCCGGATCATCAGATCCAAGAACTTCTTTTGCATAAGAACGGCGATAAATGAATCCACCTGGACATCCCTGCCAAGAAACACCTTTAAGATTTCCTTTAGAATCTGTCATGATGTCTTTTGTATATTTGAACTGGTTAGCCAAATCAGCATCTGTAAGACCAATATCTTTTTTAACATCAAGTGTGTAAGGTGCATCAACATATTTAAGAGCGTAGTCAGCTTCTACAAGGAAAATATCTACTTTTTCGTCAGCAGCTGCTTTTTCCTGATTCAAAAGAACTTCGTCCAGTTTGTTCTGGTAAGCATTGTCCTGGTTTGGAGTCTGAACAAAATTAACCTTTACATCTGCTGGTACTTTTGAAGCATAGTACTTATTGAAACGAGCTGAAAATTCATCATTCCAAACATAAATATTTAAAACTTTTCCTTCTGCCTTTGGAGCACTTGTAGCTTTCTTTGAACAAGACATAAAAGAAACAACTGAAGCAGCAGCTAAAGCCACTACCAATAACTTTTTCATAACATCCTCCTTTTTTGCAATGTTTATGAATAAATCCCTGATTTTATTTACTACAACGTTTTCGTTGCAGTTATTTAAATCTTATCCTAATTTTTTAAGATGTCAACTAAAAAACTAATAATTTAAGATTTTTTTGCAAAAAAAATAATGTTTTGACTATCTCTAAAAAATCATTTTCAATGCTTTTTAGAGAAACGTGCGGGTTTTTATTCGTTGATATAGCACGAATTAAAACATCGTGTTTTCAGAGTTACCTCTAAAAATTGCAATTTTTAGAGGTTCCCTTAACACTTTGGAAACCATATTTTCATTTGATTTTCGCCGCGGTTGCCCCAGGTGTAGTAAGGCACCATCTTGATATTTGCCATTTCCATCTCTGGAAACTGCAAAGAATAAAGCTCATTATTTTCAGCCTGACGATAGCCTTTTGCCGTCAATCTTACCGTCCCGCCCAAAAGTTTTTCGTCAAAATTTTCAACTTCAACCACCGCTTTTGTATCCATAGTCAACGAAAGAACGTCACCCTGATTATCCACGCCTTCCGCACAATAAACGAGCGGGCCGCGGCAAACTGCCACCTGACCGGACAAATCAGGAATTTTCGGATTCGGATAAACAAAATAAGGCGAAGACTCAAAGTTAAACTCAAGAATGTCAGACTTTTTAACACTGATATAAGCGTAGCCTTTTTCAAGTTTTAAAAGTTTTTTTGAAGTAACGTCGCTGCCATTCAAAAACACCTTGAAATTTTTACTCCAGCCGGGAATTCTCACTGCAATCTGGCAATTTCCTTCTTCAATCTGATATTTTACTTTCATTTCGTAAGGATAATTTGTCTGACACTTCAATTTCAGACCATTAGCAAAGTTCACAGTTCCCTCCGCAAAAAGATGGCAGAAAACCGTATTTTCATTTTCTCCGTAAGCATATTTTCCAAAAGAGGAAATAAGGCGCGCCGTGTTCGGCGGACAACAGGCACAGGCATACCAGGTCGGTCTCTGGGGCAAATCGTGTCGATGAGTTGGTGCAACACCGGAAATTCCCGGTACAACTTCAAGCGGATTTACATAAAAGAATTTTTTACCGTCCAGCTGCATTCCGGCAAGAACCGTATTGTAAAAAGCACGCTCCATAACGTCGGAATATTCGCGATTAACGTCCTTTTCCAACATTCTTGAAGCAAAGAAAATCAGCCCTATGCTTGCACAGGTTTCGCAATAAGCGGTATCAGACGGCAAATCATAATCTACGGAAAACGCTTCGCCCTGTACGGTAGAACCAATACCGCCAGTAAGATACATCTGTTTCTGGGTAATACTTTTCCAAAGCCGGCGACAAGCCTCATCAAGAGCGGAATCATCTGCTTCGCCCGCAACGTCAGCCATTCCGGTATAAAGATAAACTGCCCGCACCGCATGGCCTTTCGCATCTTTTTGTTCACGAACCGGCACATCAGCCTGATTGTACCCAGGATTTTTACCGTCAGTACCCCAGATAGACCAGTTCCGCCGTGCAACTTCTTTTTCATAATGTTTAGAATCCACGCCCCGCACATCAATAAAATGCTTAGCAAGTTCATAACATTTCTTTTCGCCGGTCAGACGGTACATTTTCATCAGTGCCAGTTCAACTTCAGGATGCCCCGGAAAAGACTGCTGCATAAATTCATCACCTTCCATAAAAACTTTATGAATGCAGTCCACGTTTTTAAGCATAATATCAAGAAGTTTTCGTTTGCCGGTCGCCTCATAATAGGCACAGGCCGCTTCCATCATATGACCGGCACAATAAAGTTCATGACCTTCACAAATATTCTGCCATCGTTTTTCTTTATCCTTAATCGTAAAATAAGTGTTCAGATAACCATCAGAATCCTGTGCCGAACCGATAATTTCAATTAAATCGTCAGCCGTTTTTTCAAGTTTTTTGTCCGGAAAAATCACCAGCGAATATGCCACCGCCTCAAGCCATTTTGCCGCGTCACTATCTTGAAAAACCATTCCATAAAAACCATCATTTGCACCTTTTCCTGCCAAAACAGAACCCGCGTTTATAAAATTCTGAATTACATGACTTTTTTCATTATTTCCTTCCGCTTTATCTTCCAGAACAGCATATTGATAAGGTAAAACTACATCCTTTATCCGTTTTTGATAGTCAAAAATAAAACCTTGCTCCCCTTTATAAGATTTCTGGTCAATTTGATGTTGAATTTTCATTTTTTCCTCTTAATTTTAAAAATTCGGGCGTACCCCGCTGACGCGGGCCGGCTGTTCCGCACTTCACTCACGCTCAAAGTTCGTAAGCCCGCAAATAGCGGACTTACGAACTTCTGCTTCGGCTTTTGAAAAAGCCATCGCAGGTGCTCCATAGCCTTACGCATACAGTTTAAAAATTATCACACCTTTATAAAAAAAATAGTCTTTTTCTATTCTGTTTTATCATTAAAATCTTTTCTCTAAACACGACAGTAAAAACCGCGACAATTGAACAAAAAATGCAAAAATGTTAATTTTTAAACGATGAATACTCTTGTCGCACTTTGTGCAGTTGGTGCCGAAAAAATCTTAGGCAACGAAATCAAACATTTAGGATACAAACTCATTTCAAACGCGCCCGGTCGTGTTATTTTTACCGGTGACGACGATTCTCTTTTTAAAGCAAACCTTTGCCTGCGCACTGCAGACCGCCTTTATCTTCAGATGGCAGAATATTCCGCTGTCGATTTTGATCAGCTTTACGATGGAACTTACGCCGTAAACTGGCAGGATTTTTTCAAAAAAGATACAAAAATTGTGGTAGATAAAGTTCGCTGTTACAAAAGTAAACTTAATTCGGAACATTCGGTACAGGGAATTGTGCACAAAGCAATTTATTCAAAACTTGGCGACAGATGGCATATTGCAAATCTTCCGGAAACTGGCGAAGAATCAGACATCAGAATTTATATTGATAACAACAAAGTTTTAGTTTTGCTTGACCTTTCAGGGCTTCCGTTGCACAAAAGAGGCTACCGTGTGGACGGAGGAATTGCACCTTTGCGCGAAACAACCGCCGCTGTTCTTTTGCAGGAAATGCTCTGGCGCAGAAAAACTCCGCTTCACGACCCGTTTTGCGGTTCTGGAACGATTGCAATAGAAGCAACGCTGTACGCTTTTAATGTCGCACCAGGTTTTGGACGTCGTTTTGCTTTAGAAAATCTACCAATATACAATACAGACCGTGCAGAAAAAATCCGCCAGGAAGAAGCAGCAAAAATCCGCACGGATGTAGAAGTAAGAATTACCGGTTCAGATATTGATTCTGCCGCCATTGAACGTTCCCGCAAAAATGCAGAATATGCCTGCGTTATGGCAGGGCGTGCATTAAAATCAATTGGTGTAAGTTCCCATATTCAGCGCCCGGATTTTATTCAGTCTGATTTTTCAAATTTGACGGCACCTTATGATTCTGGTCTTTTGCTGTGCAATCCACCTTATGGCGAACGCCTTGGTGACGAGGAACAAGCTCTTGAACTGTACAAAAATATGAATTCTCTGTGGCAGGATTTTAAAAACTGGGACATGGGAATCATAACTTCCTGTGAAGGATTTCAGCAGGCATTTGGACATAACGCAAATCAGGTTAAAAATCTAAAAGCCGGCAATCTGGACACAGCATTTTACATTTACAACAGAAATCAGGAAGAACCAAAGATGCAAAAATCAAAACAGGAAAAATTTGTACCACATAATCAGCGCGACAAAAATCAGCAAGGTCAGAACAAAAGAGGAAATTCAAAATGGCAATAGTAGTAGAACACGACAAAAGAAAACACGAAATTCTGCAAAAGTCTCTTGATGTTTTTGTGGACGAAGGTTACGAAGACACGACATTTCAGAAAATTGCGGCTCGCTGTGGAATTACGCGAACGACACTCTATATTTATTTTAACAACAAACACGAAATTTTCCTTGGCAGCATAAAAGAACTTCTGAACGGTCTTGAAAATGACCTTTTGAAAATTATAGAAAATCCGGAACTGAATAGTGAAACAAAACTTCGTAACATTCTTATGAAAATTATTGATTACTGCGAAATTAACAAAAAACTTTTCTGTGTTTTGCTGGACTATCTGCAACAGATTAAAAAAACCGGCGCCAACGTGGACGAAAAAGTCCGCCGAAGAATAATTCACCTGCGACATTTGTTGAGCACAGTTTTAATTTCCGGAATAAATGCAAAGGAATTTAAAAAAGAAAGCGTAAAAAACATAAATGAACTTTTTTACGGACTTTTTGAATCTGCAATTTTCCGGCTGGTAGTACTTGGCAGGACAGATATTTCAGATTCCCGCGATTCTTTAAACCAGGCCGTAAACGGTTTGCTTTCAGAATAGAAGAATTTGCCCCGCGCGTAAGGGATTGTAGGGGCAGCGAAGCTGAACACGACCGGCATACACTTGATTTTTTGTTTTTGCAAAAGATTTTCTGTGTACCATTTTTTATTTAAGGTAACAAATTATTGCCGGGCGGGTTTGGAGCGAACAGCGGAACCCCGCAAAGCCCGGCCGGCACGAAGTGCCGTGTACGCCAGAATGCTAATAATCATCAAATTTCTAAATTTTTCGCTAAAAAAATCTAATTTTCTTTTACAAAATCACGACTTAGAATTTAGGTACAATATTTTTAAAGGGGTAAAAAATGAAAAAAGTCCTGTTAAGTTTAATTATCGTTTCGTTAATTGTTTGTTCGGTTTCTGCAAAACCAAAGAAAAAGTCAAAAAAGATTGAAGAACCAACTGATTTTTCGTTATTCATGGAACCTGCAGAAACTCCAGTGCCTTACAAATCTTTAAAAGAAAAAGTTAACGGCAATACCTGCAATACTTTGGAAAAAGACACCGGAGCAAAAGTAAGTTTGGTTGTAGACAAAGATTATTCAAAGGAAGAACCATTGGATCTTTTGGGTGCAGACCTTACTGTTGCTGAAGTTTACGGCAAAAAATGTTTGAGAATTACAGCAAATTACAATCCGGAAATCCGTTTTGCAATTATGTTTGACAAGCCGGTTTCGCTTAAAGACATAAATCACATGAAGTTTTCTATTTGCGGAATTGATGGTGGTTCAGGTTCTTACAATTTTTCTTTGATGTATGCTGATATGGCTAATAATGGCGAAAAAACACTTTCCTGCTACAGTGGCGACGTTTCAAAAGCAGCATGGACAGACTACAATCTTGACCTTGCCGCAGACGAAATTTGGGGAAACAAATTCAGCAACGACAAAGAAATCATCGGAATTCAGCTTTGGTCTGGCGATAAAGGACCAATCTACATGACTGACATTTCTTTAACAAAATAAAACGCACTTACAAACCTTTAGCACGGAAGATAAAAGTCTTTCGTGCTTTTTTTTGTGCAGTGGGGAATTTCAAAATCGTTTAGTCGAACAAATCTTCAATGGTGTACAAAATCAAATTCTTTTTGTAATCAGCATCAATTTCACCGTTTTTATGGTTCACAGAATCGTCATAGTAATATTTGCCAATCTTTTCGAATGGATTGTCAAGTTCCCTGGCTCTGTTTTTTCTGATTAAAAACTGTTTGCACACCTGTTCAAAAACTTTTGGGACGTAATGCGCTTCAAAATCAGGAAGAATGAACCTTTCAAAAAA
Organism: bacterium; assembly: GCA_963648145.1. Taxonomy (GTDB): domain Bacteria; phylum Spirochaetota; class Spirochaetia; order Treponematales; family Treponemataceae; genus Treponema_D. Next base: position 17,477 of record CAVJCY010000018.1, read on the forward strand.
TGCATCGGGAGCCATCACTGCAATCCGCGACAAATTTCTGTATATGTACTTGAAATAGAACAAGGTAAGCTGGTCTGAAACATAATATCCGGCTTTTTTCTTGTTGTTTTCATCATTTATAGGTGACACTTTTACCACCACTTCCATTTTTATCAGCTTTTCAAGAATATCAGCCAGGGCAGGTGAACTTGTCACTTTTGACTGAGACAGGATGTCGCTGAATTTTACATAACCTTTTGCCAGACTTTCAAAAACTTCATAAGCATTCATCATTTTGGAAATCTCGGATTTTAAATACATCTGGACTTCATTTTCAAAGCGACTGCCCGGACTTGCAATCAAGTCAATTATGTTCTGCCTTACAGATTTTGATGAATCCACCAGCCTGTTGTAGTAAGGAATTCCGCCAAAAACAGAATACAGGCGCACTTTGTCCTCACAACTGAAATTCTTATAAAAAAGAGAAGATTCATAATAATCCATAGCCTTAAGATGCAGCACAAGGTCAAAGCGGCCAAAGAGAGGCTTTTCTTCCGAAAGCAGGGATTTCATGGTTTCAACATAAGAACCGCATATGATAACTTTCAGATTCGACTTACTCTTATTGTTATCAATAAGTGACTGAATTATGCTGTCCAGACCTGGCATAACTTTTCTTATATAAGGATATTCGTCAATCACAAGTATCAAGTCTTTTTCAGTAGCCTGCTTATAAATTCTCTTCAAAAGAATCAAATGCCAGTGGTGGCAGGCCAAATATTTCAGCTACGATTTCTGAAAGGGAAGCCACATTGTTTATTTCTGAAGTTTCCTTGCACTCATAATAAATTGATAACATGCCAGTTTCTTTCAGACAGTGCTTGATAAGCTCAGTTTTACCTACACGGCGGCGTCCATAGACCAGCGTGGCATGATTCTTGTCTGAGCCAGCAAAATTTAGAATCGATTTTATCTGATTTCCTCTTCCAACAAATTCTTCTTCATCTGCCATAAAAACCGCCCCTCATTTTTACTCAGTTTTATCCGAGTCAATTCCAACCGAGTAAAATACACAGCCCCAAAATATAGATTGTCAAGACAGAGAGAACAGATGCTGATGAGTCATAGAAAGTTAGACATTACTTTTTAATGGGAACCTCTAAAAATTGCAATTAGTCAATCTGCTCTAAGGGTATACTCTTAGAGCGAAAATTTATAAAACAAAAATTTAAAGAACAAAAAAACTCTTGCTCAATCGATTAAAGTTAGCTAAAAAAAAGAGGAACCTGTTTCTAAGTTCCTCTTTCCATAATTTTTATCTTTGGATTAAAATTTAGCCTTTCGTAATCTTACTTTTTCAATATCTTCGCAGAACAATTCGCGCAAATCGTTCAAACCTAAAGCCATCAAAGCCATTCGGTCAATTCCAATTCCCCACGCAAGAACAGGGCAATCAAGCCCCATAGCTTTTGTTACTTCCGGCCGGAAAATTCCTGAACCGCCAAGTTCAAACCAACCCAAAACAGGATGCTTAATATGAACTTCAATGGAAGGCTCTGTAAACGGAAAGTATCCTGGAACATATTTTACTTCTTCGGCACCTGCAATTTCTGTCGCAAACATTTTCAGCATGCCAAGAAGGTCACACAAACTTACATCTTTTCCGGCAATAATGCCTTCTGTCTGATAAAAGTCCGAAAGGTGAGTTGCGTCAACTTTGTCATAACGGAAACAGCGCACAATACCAAAATATTTTCCTGGAACTTCTGCCTTGTGCAACTGATGTGCAGAAAGTACAGTTCCCTGAGAACGCAAAATCAAACGTCGGGTAAATTCATTATCAAACTGATAGTTCCAACCTCGGCTTCCTGTATTTCCGCCATTTTCATGAACAGCCTTTACGTTACTCAAATATGGTTCTTCTATAAATTTTGCATGTGTCGGATTTTTAATTCTGTAAACATCGTGAATATCACGTGCAGCATGGAACTGAGGCATAAACAACGCATCTCCATTCCAGAATTCAGTTTCTACCAGCGGACCGTCAAATTCCTGGAAGCCCAGTGAACAAAGTTTATCTTTTACAGATTCAAGGAACTGAACGTACGGATTTGTTCGTCCCGGAATAATTCTTGCCGGCGGAATTGCAATGTTGTAACTTCGAAACGTTCCGTTTTTCCAGTCGCCAGTTGCAAGCATTTTTGGTGTAATTTCACCTATTTCGTTTCCGGTAACACCGGCTTTTTTAAGTTCATCACGGACTTTTTCAAAACCTTCAACAAGTTTATAAAATACAGTTTCTCGTTCAATCATTTTGAACGGAGAATCTGCAACGCCACGTTTTTTTGCAAGTCCAGAAATTACTTCAACTTCTTCGGCAGATAAATTATCTTTATTCAACTGACCGTTTTCAGCTTCGCAGGCTTTTTTAATCAATTCTGATGTAATTTTTACACGTGAAGGTAAATCTGCGCCGGTATATTCTGCTTTTTTTTCAGCATTCATTTTTAAGACGCCTTCTTTTACAAGAGGACCAAAAGCAGAGCCAATATCTTTCTGTTCAAGTGCGAGTCCGGCCGCAATTTCCGGCATTGTATGAGCACCATTGTCTTTTAAAAACTTAACCATTCTTTCTTCAACAGTTCCAGTTTTTACAAGCGCACGCCCCATATCTGTGATTTCGTAAAATGTATGCGGTGTACGACGGATTTCTTTTAATAAATCTTTTCCAGAAAGCCAAGAAAAAGCCTGATTTGCGTGCCCTTCTTTATAATCAAGTTCATTTTGTAATTTTTCTGATGTAAGTTCATCCTTTCCTGAATATTTTAACAAAACTTTAATTTCAAGTGGATGCAGATTTTTAATTGTGTTTTTAATGTCCATTTTTATTTGTCCTAAAAAAAATAAGCCGACTTCTCATAAAAGCCGGCTTTCATTCTATAATATTTCAGATAAAAACTAAAGTGTATTCACAACCTACCTGTCAAACTTAACATAAGACATATACTGAGCTTTTCTCTGACCTTTATCGTCCTTAAAAAACTTTTCACGGTCATCTCTTAAATAACGATAATGATAATACTGATGACCAGTTGTAAAATCCTGAAGACATCGCATAACAGTATTCATTGCCTGAGCTCTATCATAAGTTACATAAAGAGTTTCATAATAAACACGAGCTTCCCCATAGGCTTCGTTATATTCAAACCAGACTCTTGCATTTTTGTCCTCAAGATGTTGATCTTCAGGATAAATTCGCTGCGTAGTTGTAGCTTTCTGTTCAACAACCTGAGATGCCAATGGATCATCATCAGCTGTCTGACCAAAACTAAACGCTGCAAATAATGAAAGCACTACAAGAACTAGTAATGTTTTTTTCATAAACTTCTCCTTTTCTCCCTTAAAAGACCGTGTATCTTAGTATTCTACCACATTCAAGGTAAAAATCAAGATTTACGACATATTTGCCAGAATTTATTCCTGACAATGGCTTATCTTTTATTAAGACTGAACCTGAAATTTCTTTTGGTTTATTTTTTAATATCTTTCTATAATGTTCTCGTACAGCATTTTTAAGTGCATCTTTTGCAGCATTTGTAAAACCGTCAAAACCATCACTTAATTCACCATAACCACGCCCATGAATCACAGGATGTTCAATTGTTGACCAGTTGTAATAATTTTGAATCTGAGCGTCCGTCCTTGAATATTCACACCAGACGTTAATACGATTATCTTCTTTCCACGGTGAAGTATAAGTCACTTTAGAAAAATAAGGTTCAAAATCCGCAATTTCAGTAACTTCAAAATATTCATCTACTCCACGCAACTTATCGGAAGGGACATAAACGAAATTCCAGCCATAAACCATTCCGTTCAAAAGAAAAGAAGCTGTTTTTTTTACTTGCTCAACAGGATAATTATACCCTCTCTTTGCAGCTGCCCTGGCCTCTTCTGAATCCGGGTAGGCATCAATTTCTGACCAGAGTGGAATTCTAATTTTTTCAATTACAGACGGAACCTGAGCAAAAAGTCCTGTTGTCATAAAAAGAAAAATCAAAAAAAAATGTATAGATATTAAACTGTTTTTCATTAATTTTGATATGTTCTCCGCCAGATTTTAAAAGGATTTATCCTCATTCTGATTAAGAAGTACAGGAATGCCCATAAAAATCCAAAAAGATGTGTAAGATGTGCTACATTTGATGAGGTAAAAAACTGACTTGCTATTTCGACAACTGCGTAAATTCCAACCATAAGCGGCGCGGGACAAGGAATAATTCCCCAAACAAAAATTTTAGAACGCGGGAAAACTACGGCATAAGCAAAAAGCACTGCATAAATTGCACCGCTGGCTCCCATCAGAAAAACTTCATACTGGCCGGTAATCATATAAATGATGTACGAACAAAATCCGCTCAAAATTCCCGTTACAAAATAAAAAAGCAGAAATTCTTTTGAACCGATTGCACGCTCAAGCATCAGCCCGAACATTGCAAGTCCAAACATATTAAAAAATAAATGCCAGAAACTGCCGTGAACAAACATATAGGTAAAAAACTGCCAGTACATATGATAACCGTGGACAAGAATAGGATTTAAAGCCCCGTACATTCTTATGTACACATCCAGCTGTTTGTTAAAAAATCCTAGAACAAAAACTGCAAGGTTAATTAAAACAATGTAAAGAGTTGCCCTGAAATATGTGTATTTAAAAGGTTTTTGCAAAAATAACTGTTTCATAAAAAAACTACCCCCAGAACACCGACATAATATCTACTATTCGGCACAATTTTTTTGTTTTTTTAGAGGTTTCCTTTATTTTCAAAAAATGTGACGCAGTTTCTTCCGGCTGCTTTTGATTTGTAAAGTGCCAAATCAGCCTGACTTACAAAACTGTTCGGAGAACTTACAGGATTTTTCTTTACGTCAAAAGTGGAAACGCCAACAGAAATTGTCACGTGCAAATGACGGTCTTCGTAAACAAAATCGTGCTTATCTATTGCCTTTCTGATTCTTTCTGCAACGAGCATTGCTTCTTTTTTGGCGGTATCTTTTAAAAGAACTGTAAATTCTTCTCCTCCGTAGCGACTGGCAACATCAGTTTCACGCAAACCTTTTTTTATGAGGTCGGCAACTCCGGTAAGAACAAAATCCCCACATTCATGACCGTACATATCGTTAAAATTTTTGAATAAATCAATATCGAACATCAATACGGAAATGTTTTTTTCATCAGTCTTTGCAGAATCAATTGCCTCACTGAGCACGGAAAAGAAATAATACTTCAACTTCAAGTGAGTCATCATATCTGTAGAAGATTTTTCCAGTAACGAAGCATTATTAATTGCAACAGAAGCCAAATTCGCGATGGACATAATCTGTTCTTGTTCATAATCTGTGTAGGAAGTGTCATCGCCGATTGCAATTCGTTCCTGCAAAATCAAAATTCCGTTCAAATGATTTTTTTGAATCAAAGGGACTATCAACGTCGGCGAAAATTGTCCGAGTATAGAAAATTCCGGATAATTTTCATACTTATCAACGGCTTTTTTTAATTCTTCAAAAGTAACCGGTCTTCTTAATTCTAAAAGTTTCTGAACCAAAGGTGAATCAACAGGAATTTTAAAGTTGTTTTTATTTTTATCTTTTGAAGTTTCAAGAATAAAACCTTCGTCCGTAATTAAATCGCGCACAAAAATCTGAGCCCCAAGAGTGTGCATCTGCGCCATACAAATATAAACAATTGATTCAAGAAGATTGTCAAAGTTCAAATTTTGACAAAAGGACATTGCAATATCAATAAGCTGTTTTAAATCATAAATCCGCTTATCAATGGAATCATTTGTAAAAACTCCCTCCGATACAAGTTGTGACGTCTGAGAGTAATTTTGCTTTTTTGAATCTGAACCATCATCTGTAAAGAAATCAGTTACTTCCGTAAATTCTGAAATATTTTTGTTTTTCTTAGATTTTTGGCACTCTTTTGTATTTTTAACTAATACTTTACCGGTCATAACGAAACGTCACCTAGATTTATAATAACATAATTCTTCATTATCTCAAAAAAGAATTTCCAATTCGGATACTGTGCTTCAAGTTGGTTCGTATTGTCCCTATTTCTTGAAGACATCATCAAAACTTTTAGATTTTGAATAATTTCGCTAGACGGTTTTTTTGCATCCTGCAGAAGTTCTCCTAATTCACGATAAAGTGCTTCAAGATTCGTGACTTCAGTCTGCAACAACTGATGTGCTTCGTTATTCAGCTGATTTACCATTTTTTCTAGTTTTTTATAAAAATCTTTGTCCTTCTTGCTGTCCAGAACATAACTTTCCATAACGGCAATACTGTTGCGCTGGGCACTTTCCATAGATTTTTCAAAATCTTCTATGCCCTCCATGGAATTTATAACTCCGTAAACAATGGAAGAAAAAGTCGTTTTATAATTAGGATTGTTAAAAAATCCTTCAATTACAAGGTCATTCAAAAGTGACTTTACACCCGGCGAAACATAATAGGAAATAAAAGTCTTTAAAATGCGGAGCGGCAAAATCCACTTAAAAGACAGAGGAGTGTCGCCCTGCAACATCATAGAATATTTTTGATTGTAAGAACCGACTTCTTCAAGCTGAACATTCGGAAAAAGATACTGTAACTCGGTAGAAATCTGCTGATCCTGTAATTCCACTTTAATTCTCTGTTCATCTGCTTCGTAACGGCTAGAAAATAAATTTGCAAAGTCCTGTCGTGGCGAACCTTTATAGCTTGCAACGGCGGGTTCATATCCAGGATCTTCCTTTGCCATTCTGATGATACTTTTTAATTTGTCCGCGCTCAAAACTTTATTGATAATAAAATTTATTTTCTTCAACGCGCCTGTATAATTTTCCGCTTCCTGCGAAGAAATATCACCATTGTGCCGGAGTTTTGCAATTGCCATCACCATTTCAAGCGTTACCCGCGTGATTTTCATATTTGAGATTTGATAATACAAGTCTTCAAGAAGGTTTAACGCTTTTGATATCGGGATTTCTGAATACGTCGGCTGATAAATAAAATTGCCAGCTTCAAAATTTGAATCAAAAACCTGCATAAAAGGCACATAATTGTAATGACAAAAGTCCACAACCTGACGTAGATTCAAAATATCTTTATCCATCGTCCTAAAATTTTCGGTATTTAGGTCTTTTATGACTTTTTCCAGAAGTTTTTTCTGTCTTAGGTAAACTCTGTCCGAAGTTTTATATTCCGCAAGAACTTCATCCTTACGTTTTTCAAAAGAAAGTTTTTCAAGAATTTCCTGATCTTCAAGCGGATAAGCCGTCATAATCAACTGTGCTTCGAACCTGTGCTGACGTGGCATATCAAGTGAACTTACAGTCTGCAAAAAAAGATTATCAAGAGGGCGTGTGTTTTTATATAAAGCGTAAATTGCTTCGCCAAAATTAGGCTGAAGTTTTCCGTCTCTGCAAATTAAGGGCTGAAACTGACAGATTTCTGCATTCATCTTGCGCAGCATTTGCTTCTTCTGCACTTCCGGCGACGAACGCATAAATATATTTTCAAATAAATCTTTTAATTCCTGCAAAAGACCCATAAAAAATATTTTCCACCTTAATTTTTCCAGATTTTCAGAACATTAATGAACATCTCTAACAAATCACTTTGTTTAAAGATGCCTTTTAAGCTCTAATTTGTTGACATAGAACGAATAAAAACATCACGTTTTTTTTTTCGTTACCTTTAAAAACCGCAATTTTTAGAGGTTCCAAATCTGATTCTTACGTAAGTGATTTCCTGCTGTAAAACGTCAGAATTTGCTTATAGTTACGCAAAAAACCGCTTAATTTTAACAGAAGTGCTAAAGATTTTCTATAAAAACAAAAACAATTACATTCAGTTTAGATTCAATCTTGAAGTAAATTGTCAAAAATATCGTGATAATCTTGAATTGTAGACGCATGAACAATCTGTAGTCTCAATTGTGCACCATTTTGAATTCCCTTGGAATAGGCATTAAAACGTTTGCGCATTTCAAGGCAAGCGTGTTTTTCGTTAGTTGCTTTGGAAAGACGTTCAAGTTCCATAAAACCAGTCTGAATTCTTACTTTTGGCGGTAAAGGTTCATAACTTCCGTTTTTTAAAAGTGAAATTGCATCCCTGAAAATAAAAGGATTTCCCATTGCACCTCTGGCAAACATTACGGCATCCACGCCAGTTTCTTCCAGCATTCTTTTTGCATCTTCCGGCTTAAAAAGATCCCCTGAACCAAAAACCGGGATTTTTTTGTCCACAAATTCAACCAACTGCTTCATTATTCCCCAATCAGAAAAACCTTCGTAACCCTGCGCCCTTGTTCTTGGATGAATTGTAATTGCTGAAACGCCGGCATCTAAGGCAGCGGAAGCGGCTTCCTTCCAAGTGATATTCGGTTTATCCCAGCCAGAACGGATTTTTACCGTAACAGGAATAAATTTATCCGGAAAGTCTTCTTTTACGCCTTGAATTACAGCCCTTGCAATTTTATTTAACCGTTCAGGATCTCGCGTCAAAGCAGAACCGGCACCAGTTTTTACTATTTTTGGAACAGGGCAGCCACAATTTATGTCGATGCATTCGCAATTTGTCTTTTGAACCACAATTTTTGCAGCCTGTCTCATAACATCTTCTTCACCTCCAAAAATCTGGACGGCATAAGCTTTTTCGTTATAGGCCCGTTGCATAAGCTCATTAGTTTTAAAATTATTGCGGACAAGTGCTTCTGCACTCACCATTTCCGTGTATGTAAAACTTGCACCGTTTTCAATGCAAACAGACCGAAACGCACTGTCACTATAACCGGCAACCGGCGCTAAGAATAAATTTCCTGCGAGCTCAATATTTCCGATTTTTACTGGATGATAGAGTTCAGACATATTTTAATCTTCTGGAAGTTCAAAGGCTTTGCAACTATTTTTCCAAAGCTGAACGCTAAGTTCTTCAGAATCCATTTGCAACATTTCTGAAAGAAATTTCAGAGTTGAAGTTATATACGCTGGCATAGTTCGTTTTTTTTCGCGGAATTCTGTAGGAATCATAAAAGGGCTTTCCGTTTCTATGAGCATGCGTTCTACTGGGATATTTAGAACTGTTTCGTGAAGATTTCTTGCATTACGATAAGTCAAATTTCCTGCAAAACTGAACCAAACATTCATATCAAGACATTTTTTTGCATAAGAGGCATTTTCTGAATAACAGTGAAAAATCGCACCTTTAGACGGCATTCTTTCGCGCAAGATATCATAAATGTCCTTTCCTGCTTCGCGGTTATGAATTATTACTGGCTTATTATGAGCTTGAGCTATTTCCAGTTGAGTAATAAAAAGTTCAATCTGACCTCTTTTGTCGCCGTACTGCTTGTAATAATCAAGACCAGTTTCTCCGACGGCTACGACATTCGGCAAATCAAGACTTTTTTCTATTGTGCGAATCCAATCTGAACCGGGATTTGTAACTTCGGACGGAGCAACGCCAACCGCATGATATATTCCAGAAACCGACTTTAAATTCGGATAAACCTTCTGAAAATCCAGCAAACTATTGTTAATGCTCATAATTCGCTCTACCCCAGCCTGTTTAGCCTGGCGAATTACGCGTAATTGTACTAAAGGATCATCGTTTATAAGCCCGATGTGAGCGTGAGTATCAAATAATCTCATGGCTTTTCTTCCTAATGGCAGGTTAATATTATACCGATAAATTTAGCACAAGTTTTTTCTACCGTCAATTTTTTAGAAAAATAGTGTAAAAATCCAAAAAATTGACCATCTTTTTTTACTGTGGTATAGTAGGAAGATACGAGAGAAATTTTAGTTTGGAGAAAAAGTATCAATGTCAAAAGTAAAAGCCAGACACTTACACAGAGGATTTTCTTTCAGAGTATTAATGAAATCAATTGGTGGAGTTTTTGTAAAAATCTTTAAGGTTTTTGACAGCAAACTTACCATTATGATTGTTCCACATTCTCAGAACAAAGTTGTTAACTTCCAGACTAATGTTTTTGCTCTTGTTCTTGGCTTCCTGCTTTTTGCGGGCATTCTTGTTTCTTTCTTTTATTTTAATCACAAATCTGTTTCTTCAAACGTTGAAATTTCTAATCTTCAGGCACAAAACAGAAGCACACTCGCAAGCCTTGATGAACTACGTGATGAAAATGCTAACCTTTTCCAAACAGCAAAAAGATTTCAGGCATCACTTTCTCAAAGTCTTTCACTTTTGGGAATTTCTCAGGTAAAAAATAATACAAATTCTTCAATTTCTAACAGTGACCTTTCTTCCCTTTTTAGTTCAACAGAAATTGCAAACGGAACTACTCGCGAACTTGCAGACATTCGTGAACTTACAACTTATCTTGAAAGTGCAATAGAACCAATTGAACAGATTGGAAAAATGCTGAAAACACAGCAAAATCTTTTTACAGAAATTCCTAATATCAATCCTGTAAAAAACCCTAACGTACATATTTCACAGGCTTTTGGACCGAATATTCATGCTCTGACAGGAAATTGGTACATTCACAAGGGAATTGACTTTTCTACCTGGCGTTCTGGTGATCCGGTCATGGCAACCGCATCTGGACAGGTTGTAACAGCCGGTTACGACAACAGTTTTGGTAACTACATCATCATTAAACATAATCACGGAATTTATACTCGTTATGCGCATCTAAATTCTTTCCGTGTAAAAAAAGGTCAGCTTGTTGAACAAGGTGAAACTATCGGAACAATTGGAAACACCGGAATTTCTACAGGACCCCACCTGCATTACGAAATTCATATTGGTTCAGACGTTGTTGACCCTGCAAAATATATAAATATCAAAGTAGCGAAATAATTTATGGCATTAAGAATTGACGATATTTCCATCAACACAATTATCGGGAGCGGTTCTGCAATTTCTGGAACTGTAAAAGTAAACGGATTTGTAAGAATTGACGGCGATATTGACGGTAATCTGGAAACTGATGGAAATGTTATTATCGGTGAAAATGCTCGCATCCGCGGAAATCTAAAAGCAAAATCAGTTATTATCGGTGGAATTATTCTAGGCAACGTTAATGCCAAAGAAAGTGTAAAACTTCTTTCAAATTCGATTGTAATTGGAAACATAATTTCACATAAAGTTCAGATTGAAGACAATGCAATAACAAACGGTCACTGTGTTTCAATCAGCAATGACGAGCAATTCAACAAAATTTCTGAAAAATTTGTTCAAGCTCAAGCCATAAAAGAAAAGGTTTCTCTGTAATGAGTGAAATTGACTCTCTAAATTCAATGAATTTCGCAGGCATTCAAAATGTTGCAGGCAATCAGATAGATAAAAACAGAAAAACTGAAAAATCCAAAAAAAGTGGAATCTCTAAATTCAGCCACTTATTAAAAGAAAAACAGACCGAAAATAATAAACTGTACAGTCTTGAACTTCCCGAAGAAATTCAAAAAATGACTGTTGATGAGGCCGCCGTTTTTCTTCACGACGCAGTTGATGAGGCAGGTAACGCTTTAACAGAATCCGTAACAAAAGAAAATATTGAAAAATTCAAAAAAACAGTAAAACAGTTTATAACTTTCGTTGAAAAAAATAATTTTGAAGTTTCAACTGAGTTAAAAACAAACAGACGAAGGCGGCCAATTCCAAATACTCCACATTTTAATTACGGAAGCTACACAGTGCCGACCACGTACCGAAAAAAAACAAGCATCACAATAATTAATAAAAAACTTGATGAACTTACTCTTGATTTGCTTGACAGGCACAATGCTAACGGCAATTTTAAAATTCTTGCCAAGGTAAATTCTATCAAAGGTTTGATTGTTGACTTGATGAGTTCTTGAATGGGGAGTTATAATTTAGGGATATGAGCGATATTTTTGAAAGCGACATTGATGAGAACGAAAATCTCACGTCATTAGAAGATAATACATCTGACACTCCGGTTGTAGACGAAGAACTTATTGTTGATTACCCGTTGTATACGCTTAGGTTGGAATATTCTTCTGAAACACTTTATGCAAAGACTGCAAATAAACTTACTCTTCAAGCCGGGGATTTTGTAATAACACCGACCCGCTATGGAAAAGACATAGCAAAAGTTATGGGAATTGCAAAAAAACCGATTGGAATTAAACAATCCGACATTGTAACTATAGAAAGAAAAGCAAACGAAGCGGATTTAAAAAAATTAGAAGATTTGAAGAAAAAAGAAAAAGACGCTTTTCCGGTTTTTATAGAAAAAGTTGCAGCTCATAAACTTGATATGAAACTTATTCAAACACATTTTTTGTTTGATGAACCGAAAGTTTTATTTTTCTTTAGTTCTGACAACAGAGTTGACTTTAGGGAACTGGTAAAAGATTTAGTTTCTGTGTTTAAAATGAGAATTGAATTACGCCAGATTGGTGTGCGTGACGAAGCTAGAATTATTGGCGGTCTTGGCGTTTGTGGCAGACCTTTATGCTGTCACGGAATTACAGATAAATTGCGGCCTGTTTCTATAAAAATGGCAAAAGATCAGAATCTTTCGTTGAATTCTACAAAAATTTCCGGACAGTGCGGAAGACTTTTGTGTTGTCTGTCTTATGAATTTGACTGGTACAGCGAAGCAAGAAAAAGTTTGCCAAATGAGGGCGTAAAAATTTATTATGACAGCACAGAATTCAGAATTTCTGAAGTAAATCCGACAACTTCTATGATTAAAATGGTTGGAACTGACGGAAGAATTCTGGAAGTAAACGCAAAAAGATTTTACAAAGAAAATAATCATTGGAAGATAGACTGATTTTGCGTAAGCGATTGTAGCAGCCGCGAAGTTTTTTTCAAAAAACGAAGCGGAAACCCGGAAGCACGCCATTTGCGTGCTGAGGATTTTGAGGGTAAGTGGAACTGCGGAAAGCGCGACCCGCCGTGCAATTTTACGAGGCACAAAGCCGGCCTGCCGGCGACAATTCACGCTCAGGTGCACGGCGGGATACGCCCGTAAAATTCTTAAAAAATAAATCTCATTCCACAAAGTTGTATTTTTCATTAAAATAAACTTTATGAAAGCAACTCAATTTTTTATTTCTACACTGCGCGAAGCCCCAAATGACGCAGTTATTGCAAGTCATCAGCTGATGATGAAAAGCGGAATGGTTCGTAAACTTGGAAACGGGCTTTACACTTATATGCCTGTAGGTCTTAAATCTTTTAATAAAGTTACAAAAATTATCCGTGAAGAATTAGACAGAGCCGGTTGTCTGGAAATGAAAGTTTCTGTTATTCAGCCGGGCGAAATTTGGAAGGAAAGTGGCCGATGGGACAAAATGGCCGGAGAAATGCTTACTCCGCAGAATCGTGCCGGACAGGATATGGTTGTTTCGCCAACTGCAGAAGAAGGTTTTACGGCAATTGTGCGCGACATTCTAACTTCTTACAAACAGCTTCCGTTTACACTTTATCAGATTAACACAAAATATCGTGATGAAATTCGTCCGCGTTACGGCGTTATGCGTGGCCGTGAATTTACAATGATGGACGCTTATTCTTTTGATGCGGATCAGAATTCTCTTGATGAATCTTACGAAAAAGTTGCAAAAGCTTATCACAGAATTTATAAACGACTGGGACTTTCGATTATTCCAGTAAAAGCTGACACAGGTTCTATGGGCGGTTCTGGTTCCGAAGAATTTATGGTTGAAAGCGAAGTTGGCGATGATACTTTGATTTTGTGTCCGAACTGTAAATATGCCGCAAATGTTGAAAAAGCATCTTGTGCCTGCGAAGTGCCTTTGAATAGTGAAGGAAAACCTCAGGTTGCTACAGATTTGCCTTACGAAGAAGTTGCAACTCCGGAAGTTCTTTCTATTGAGGATATGGAAAAATTCTTTAACGCAAGTTCCCAAACATTTTTAAAAGCACTGATTTACAAAGTTTATAACTGTGGAATTGACCTTTCTAAAACAGAAGAATACAAAAATGCAAAAACTGTAACAGAAGGCGGGGTAACTTACTATCCTGAAAGTTTCTTCTGCGTTTTGATTCGCGGCGACCTTGAAGTTAATGAAACAAAACTGGCAGCGTGCCTGAAAGCCACCGGTGCGGAACTTGCCTCTGCGGAAGATATTTTAAAATATTCGGGAACAACTCACGGTTTTGTAGGTCCGATTGGACTGAAAATTCCTACAATTCTTGATGAAAGTGCTGTAAACATGCATGACGTGATTACTGGCGGTGGTAAAAAAGATATTCACATTAAACACGTTGAACCAAACCGCGATTTTACTCCGTTCCTTGTAAAAGATGTACGAACAGTAAAACTGGGCGACAAATGTCCTGAATGTGGCGGAACTTTCTACATGAAAAAAGGTAACGAACTTGGTCATATCTTTAAACTTGGCGATAAATACACAAAATCTATGAGTGTTACATATCTTGATCAGAGCGGAAAACCGGTTACGCCACTTATGGGTTGCTACGGAATTGGCGTTGACCGAACTCTTGCAAGCATTATTGAAGAACATCATGATGACAAAGGAATTATCTGGCCAATGTCAGTTGCTCCGTTCCATGTTTCAATTATTCCGATTAAATATGCGGGCGCAATGCAGGAAGCTGCTGATAAATTGTACAAAGAATTATCGGATGCGGGTGTAGAAGTTTTCCTTGATGACAGAAACGAACGTCCTGGCGTAAAATTTGCAGATGCAGATTTAATTGGATTTCCGATTCGCGTTGTAATTGGTGACAAAAATCTGCCAGATGTTGAAGTTAAATTCAGAAAATCGGCAGAACCGGAATTACTTCCACTAGAAGATGCCGGCAAAAAAATTGCTGAACTTGTAAAAGCTGAAATTGAAAATTTAAACGCATAAAATGCAGATTTTAGGCGGCAGACTGTGTAAATGCAAATTGCAACATTCTGCCGCTTTTTATTTTTTATGAGAAAGAGGTGTTTTTATGATTTTTAATAAACGGAAATGTTTTTTTGTAAATCTTTTTTTGATTTTTGCAAGTGCCGGTATTTTTGCAATGCCTTGTTTTGAAAGTTTTATTCCGGATAGTTCCGGCGAATATGTTTACTACGAAGATTTTACTTTTAACAGAAAAAGTTATGTAGGAATTCTTTATTACGATAATTCCTTTTTGCAAGCCCGCTATTATGCCCCTGCCGACAATGAAAACGGACTTCCCGCTAAAAATATTGAACTTTTAGTTTCCGTTGAACCATATTCTGAACATCTTGAAATGACCGGCGAAAAATTTTTATCTGCAATTTTGCCGGAAGCTGAAGACACGGAAATTGTAAATTATCTTCACGAAATTCTTTATGAATTCACGGAACGTCGCAGCAAGACCGTGATGATTAGTCCGACCGCAGCCGGTTATGTTTCTGGCAAGAGTCTTTCGCAAAACGGAATTTTTATTAATCAGGATTTTGAATTGTTTGGCGGAAAAGTTGATATTCAATTTGACGCACTTGTTCCTTTGTTCAATATCAAAAATATTTTTTCAGCTGATGGTTCAAAACTGATGGAATGTGTGACTTTTGGTCAACTTGCTTCTGTGGAAGATAAAAGTTTCAGTGAATTTTCTGGAATGTATGAAGATGAATCTGTTGCGCCAAAAAATAATAAAAAACGAGGAAAAACTCAGAAAGTTCAGTTTGAAAATCAAAGCATTACACTTTATGACGACTGGACTGCACAAATGGAAAATTTCTGGAGTTATGGAAATGACGCGATTATAACTTTGAGTTCCATTCCTTCCGCTTCTGACGAAAAATTTTACAACGAAAACTTTATTTTGCGAAAATTGCTTTTGAGTTCAACACTTTCTTATGTTAATTTTGCAAAAACTGAAATCTTCTACAAAAAAAATCAGATAAAAATTGTTTGTCCAAACTGGCAGTCTGATTCTGAAAAATCAATTATGAACACAAAAATCCTTACCGTGCCTAAAAAAGCAACAGAAGATTCTTTTGCATTTTATTGTCTTATACTTTCTGTTTACACGAATGCCTACGCTGAAAACCGTTCATATTACGACAAAATTTTGAAGTCTTATCAGGTGAAGTAAGATTAGGACATCTCTAAAAACTGCAATTTGTAGAGGTTCCATTATAAAAACGACATTCTGGGTGTGAATCCGAAAGCTGTGAAAGCCCCTCCCTAAAAATAATTCTCTGTGACATGGCTATGACACAAGATATCACCCCGAATTTAGTTCGGGGCTCTTAGGAAGAATAGATGCTGAAATAAATTCAGAATGACGGGCTATGGTTGTTCATGACGAACAGTGCTTGTTCAACAATGACGGACAATTCCGCTAATAACTTAGGCGAGACAGAGGTGTTCCAATCCAAATGCCGTCACCAATGTATTCTTCTACGTTGCCTTCTATTAAAAACTGCACGCTTTTTACTGTAGAAAAAGTTGTTGCCGTGTAAATTATCTGCTTTAACTGATTGATAAGACCTGCGTTACCGTCCGTGCTGAAACAGAAATCTTCGTTGAAATTTAAATATGCAACACCGTCTTTTACTTTTGCGCCCAAAAGTTTTGTTGATGAATTTATGTAAGAATTCAGATTTTTTTCTGCGGCAAGAGTTGTGTCCGGGCCTTGTATTAAAAGATTTAAGGCATCTGTAAGTGGTGAATCTGATTTTTTTACGGAACGTTTTACAATCCGCGGGTCAATTTTACCTTCCGCAGTGATGTAAATAAAGCACAACTGCAATTCTGTTTTATTTTCTGAGTGTTTTACCGTTTTTGGCATTTCTGTTGATTTTTTTACTTCCGTTAATTCTGTATGTTTTTGAATTGCTGAATTTCCTGAAGATTTTTCTTCTTCAGTTTTTTCTGATTTTGTTTTTTCAGCAACAATGTCTTTTTGTGGAAGAACTTCTTTTACTTCTGATTTTGGCGAAATCTGTTTTTCTTCCAGAGATTTTACTTCAACGGTGTCTTTTGATTTTGAAACTTCGCTGTTTTTTAATGAAATAATTACGTCAGTGTCATTATTTGCAAGATCTTCGTTACCTAATGAAATTTTGTTTTTATTTTCTGATGAAGAAAGTTCTGATTTATTTGATTTTTCTGAACCAAAAGTTTCGTCCAGATTTGATTTTATTTCCGGCCATTTTACAGCAATTATGATTACCCCAACGATGAAAGCCAATAAAACTAAAGCCCAGCCAAATCCGTGTTTTTTCTTATTTGTTGATTTTCGTGCCATAACAGTTTTTTTATCGGCAGAAAAATTGAATTTTTTATGAAAAAAATAAAAACTATGGTGCTTTTTATGAAAGCGAACTTTTGCAAAGGCACCATAAAAAAAGCACCATTGTTTTGGTGCTTTTTTGTGATAGCCTGGGGCAATGCTGTTGTTCTGCAAAGCGCGAACCGTAAAGGGGACGCCCGTATTATTTTAAATGAAGTTTCGTGTTCTATCTTGCAAGATACTCATTAATTGATGCGGCAGCTTTTCGTCCTTCGCCCATTGGTATTGAATGCACAAGGCATTCAAACTCGAGTTTTGACAAGCAAAACTCGCCACGCAATGGTATTTAGCGTACTATCTTGCAAGATACTCATTAATTGATGCGGCAGCTTTTCGTCCTTCGCCCATTGCTAGGATTACGGTGGCGGCCCCTAAAACGATATCTCCTCCGGCCCAAACTTTGGCGTGACTGGTTGCCTGATTTTCATCAACCGCGATGTGACCTTTGGCGTCGGCATTAAGCCCCGGAGTTGTAGAAACGAGCAGCGGATTTGAACCGTTACCAAGGGCAACAATCATTGCATCGCAAGGAACGTCGTGTTCTGAACCTGGAATTGGCACAGGAGAACGGCGTCCTGAAGCATCTGGTTCGCCAAGTTCATAAGAAAGGCAGCGCACACCGACAACTTTGCCGTTTTCGTCACCAAGAACTTCAACAGGATTTTCAAGGAAACGGAAATTAACGCCTTCTTCTTCGGCATGGCCAATTTCTTCAAGACGAGCCGGCATTTCTTTTCTTGTACGACGGTAAACAACGTCAACAGTTTCTGCACCAAGACGGAAAGCCATTCTGGCAGCGTCCATTGCAACGTTTCCGGCACCGCAGACAACAACGTGTTTTGCTTCGTAGATTGGAGTTGCGGCGTGTTCTTTGTCGTAACCTTTCATAAGATTTGCACGGGTAAGATATTCGTTTGCAGAAAAAACTCCAATTAAATTTTCGCCCGGAATGTTCAAGAATTTTGGAAGTCCGGCACCTGTTCCAACAAACGCGGCATCAAAACCTTTTTCTGAAAGCAATTGTTCAAGTGTATTTGTACGGCCAACAAGGAAGTTTAATTCAAATTTAACGCCGATTTTTTCCAGATTAGAAATTTCTTCCTGAACAATTTTCTTTGGAAGACGGAATTCTGGAATGCCGTACATCATAACGCCACCGGCTTTGTGGAATGCTTCAAAAACAGTAACGTCGTGACCGGCACGCGCACAATCTGCAGCAACTGTAAGACCGGCAGGTCCAGCTCCGATGACTGCAACTTTTTTACCGGTTTTTGGAGCAACAACTGGCAGCGTAACCTGATTATTTTCTCGTTCCCAATCAGCAACAAAACGTTCAAGACGACCGATTGAAACAGCCTTTTCCGGACTTTTCCAGATTTTGCCGACAGTACATTTGCCCTGACACTGTTTTTCCTGAGGACAAACACGCCCACAAATTGCAGGTAACAGTGAAGTTTTTTTGATAATATCAACGGCACCTTTGAAATCTTCTTCCGTGATTTTTTTGATAAATCCTGGAATATCAATATTTACAGGGCAGCCTTCCATACAAAACGGCTTTGGACACTGCAAACAGCGGTTTGCTTCTACAACAGCCTGCTGAGCACTAAAACCAAGTGCAACTTCGTTCATTTCGCGGGCGCGTTTTTTTGGCTCAAGAGTTGGCATTTCCATCTGAGGAATTGCATTACGCTCTTTTGCTGTTAATTTTCCATTTGTTTTAAGAGTATCTTTGATTTTATTATATTCTTCTGTAACGTTAATCATTTCTTTATCCCAATTTTGAAAAAATGAGCCGGCAAAAAGGCTGACTCTGATTTTTATTTTGCCAAAGCATCAGCCTGAGCCATCATACGGCATTTGTGATTATCAGCTTCTTCGCGTGCCTTAAATGACTTCATACGCATCATCATATTGTCCCAGTCAACTTCGTGAGCATCAAATTCAGGACCATCCACACATACAAATCTTGTTTTTCCGCCAACTGAAACTCGGCAGCCACCACACATTCCTGTTCCATCAATCATAATTGTGTTTAAAGAAACTGTAGTTTTTACACCGTAAGGTTTTGTTGTAAGTGCACAGAATTTCATCATAACAGGAGGTCCAATCGCAATAACTTCTGCCGGTGGACACTGCGATTCACAGGCTTCTTTTACTGGAATTGTAGAAACGCCCTTACGACCGGCAGAACCATCATCAGTCATAATAATCAATTCGTCGGCAGTTTTACGCATTTCATCTTCCATAATAATTAAATCTTTATTTCTGGCAGCAATAACCATAATAACTTTATTACCGATTTCTTTATGTGCCTGAACAATCGGGAAACACGGAGCAACACCAAATCCACCGCCAACAATCATAACCGGGCGGTCATATTTTTCAATTTTTGAAGGATTACCCAAAGGACCCAAAACTGTAGGAAGATAGTCACCAACATTCATAAGCGACAATTTGTAAGTTGATGCACCAACCGGCTGAAAAGCAAGAGCAATCCAACCTTCTTCGGCATTTGCATCTGCAATTGTAAGAGGAATTCTTTCTCCAAATTCAGCTTCAACCTGAATAATAACAAACTGACCCGCTTTTCTGTTTCGTGCAATTTCCGGAGCTTCCACACGCATGAAAAAAACATTTTCAGAAAGCTGTCTTTTTTCAATAATTTTAAACATTTATGGCCTCTTATAAAAAATAGGTATTTTTATGGCAAACATTTTATAATATTTTTGAGTTAAAAAAAAGACGTATGCACGAGCGTATCTCAAACAAGCAAAAAAATACATTTCTTACGAATTTTACGGACACTTGCCAGACAAGCCGGCACAGTTTTTTTAGTAAAAGCAGGATATTGCTAAAAAATTGCAATTTTTAGAGATACCCTTTATTTGATTTTTCACACCATTCTTCCATCAAACATTGAACAAGATAATCATCGCTCATACAGTGCATATCAGAAACACCCTGACTCACCAATTTGTATAAATCCGAGTGATAAAAAAATTCCAATGCATTTTGAACACTAACACCACTTTTTTTTGCAAAAAGTTCTACAAGGCGTGCATATTTTTTTTGTAAAAGAATAGGATTTGCGTTCATATCTGTTTCACTCCATTAAGGACATCTCTAAAAATTGCAATTTTTAGAGGTTCCATTAAAACATAGGCAAGAAAGTGCTTTTTCTGTTCGGAAGGCAATTTGCAGATTCGGCTTTTCACATTTTAATCTTGAAAGAGCCACGTTCTTTTCTATCAAGCCATCAAAAAAAAGTTCTACAGTATTAAAAACTTTGTCGTTCGCCACGCCACCACAAACTAAATCATAATCAGATTTATCTAAACCTCTGCGGCAGTTTAAAATAAAATCCAGCCATTCTTCTGAATAAGAATCAAATTTTAGGATTTTTAAATTTTCAGATTTTTTTTGATTAAATTCATAAGAAGAAACAAAACAGTCCTTTCCAAGTTTTTTAAATTTTCTGCACCATTTTTCAGCCTGTTCATAAAGCGGAGTTGTATAAAATGCTTTTCCAAAATCAACATTTTCCCTGGAATGAATTAAATCTGGTTTTTCTACCGCAACAAAAGAGCCGTGATACAGAATCATATTTTAATTCCTTTTTCATTCATAACTTCAATAATATCGCTAACAATGTAATCTTTTCCCTGTGTGTGCAGAACTTCGTATTCAGGAATAATGTAATTATTCAAAATGTCTGATTTTTCTGCAAGAACGTCATAAACTTTTGGAGCGTCAATTTTTAATTTTTCGGCAAGGCTTTCAATACAGAAAATTGCAAACTCTAATTCTTGATTTGTGTAGTGACCGTTTTTTATATGAATGTTATTTTCCATAATTCAACCTGAAACAATTTTATCATAAATTAACCAATTTGAAAGAGCTGGTCTTTCCGCACCAGGGATTGGAGGTGCGCCGAAGGCGTTCCGAAGTGAGCGTAGCGAACGGAGGAATGGAGCGATAGCGGAACACCGGAAAGCCCGGTGCCGGCTTAGCCGGCAGGTGCCCAGATAAAAATTCTAAAGTCCAAACAAGGCTGACACTTTATCATCGGCAAGCAGACGGTCACTTTGGGCGTTGGCATTTTCCAGCATCATTTCAATTTTGTTCTGAATGGCTTTGCCTATGAGTTTTTCTGTGTCTACGCCACGAAGTTTGAAAAACAGCAGGGGGTCTTTGTCGAAGCGGGCACCAATTCCGTAAAGTGTGGCAGCAACGTGTTTACACATGTCGGCCCAGTCCGGACAGGAACAGTCAAAGTGGATTTCTGCCATGGCTGGAAAGAGTCCGTTTTTTTTCTGGAGAAAAAGTTCTTTGAGATTGTCGGGAAAATCACCTTTTATAAGGGAGTCGATATTCTGGATTTTTGATGAACATTTTTTGCAGATGAATTCATATTGTTCGTCAGAAAGTTCATCAATCGTAATGTGGATTTTGTAGGGGGTCGAACGGCTGCCAATCACCTGGGCATAAACTTCGCCGCTTTCAATTTGCAAATCTACGACGCAATTTGCCCGCACGTATTTTCGTCCGCGTTCCAGGCGGCTGTAGTAGTCGGCATAGCTTTCGAGATTTTCGCACCAGGCTTTGCCCCACCAGGATTTTGCAATGGTTCTGCCTTGAATTTCGACAGGATTCATTTTTTTGCCGGATTTTTCTGCTTTTTCTATGATTTTTTTTGCTTTTGATTTTAAGTCGGCAACGCTTGTGTAAGTATATCCGCCGTATCCGCCGTAATAATCCCAGCTCATCTTAGGCCTCCAGTTTTAAAAGATTAAAGAGTTCATCGTTTGACATTTCGCTAATCCAGCTTTCACCGCTTGTTTCGCCGATTACGTTTTTGGCCAGCTGTTTTTTGCTTTCAATCAGTTCGTCTATTTTTTCTTCAATCGTTCCTTTGCAGACAAATTTGTGAACCATCACATTTTTTGTCTGCCCGATTCTAAATGCTCGGTCTGTTGCCTGATTTTCCACTGCCGGATTCCACCAGCGGTCAAAATGAATTACGTGGTTGGCATTTGTAAGGTTTAAACCAGTTCCGCCGGCTTTAACGCTAAGCACCATGTAAGGAATATATTTTTCGCTTTGGAATTCTTCCACCATCTGAGTGCGTTTTTTGACAGTCGTTCCGCCGTGAAGAACAAATCCGCGGGTCCCAAAAATTTCTGCAAGGAAATCGTCCAGTTTCCCAGTGATTTCTTTGAACTGGGTAAAAATCAAAACCCGCTCGCGTTTTTCGTAAATTATCTGGCAGATTTGGCGCAGCATTTCAAATTTTCCGCTGTCATTTTCATCATAATTTTCCATTCCCAAAAACTGGTCCGGGTGATTACAAATCTGCTTCAACTTCATCAAACTTGAAAGAACCAGACCTTTGCGTTCGATTGATTCAAACTTTGCCTTTTCAAGTTTTTTCTCCAGTTCATCAACATATTTTTTGTAAAGGACAGACTGTTTTTTGGAAAAAGAAATGTAGTCTGTAATTTCGTTTTTTTCCGGCAAGTCCGAAATGATTGCTTTGTCAGTTTTAAGACGGCGCAGCATAAAAGGCGAAATCATCTTTTTTAATTTTGCATAGCCGGCAGGATTTTCGGAAAGTGTTTTTGTAAATTTTTTGAATTCCGCAGAACTTCCCAAAAGTCCTTTGTCTAAAAAATCAAAAAGTGACCAGAGGTTTGAAAGGTCGTTTTCGACAGGTGTACCGGTCAGGGCGATTTTTCCGCTGGCAGAAAGCGCCTTGATGTTTTTTGTCTGCTTGCTGAGAGGATTTTTGATTGCCTGGGCTTCGTCTAAAATGATTTTGTCCCATTTTATAGATTTAAGCGATTCCAGCCGGCCAGTCATTCCGTAAGTTGTTATGTTGAGAAATGAAAAATCAAAATCATCTTTTGCTTCCGCTCCGTGCAGCACTTTCACCGGCAATCCTGGCGTAAACTTTTCGCATTCTTTTATCCAGTTACCTATCAAACTGGCAGGAACAATCAAAAGAATTTTCGCAGCCGGATTTTTTTCGTAAATGGATTCAAGCAAAGTCAAAATTTGCAAAGTTTTTCCAAGTCCCATATCATCAGCAAGACAGGCACCAAAACCAAAAGATGACATAGCACTAAGCCAGCTGTAACCAGTATTCTGGTAAGGGCGGAGCGTCGCGTTCAAATGCTCTGGCAGCTGAATTTTTGGCGGAGTCCTTAATTCATCAAAAATAGATTTAAGCCATTCGCCGTTAGAAACAGAAATTTCGCCATCAGCATTATCCGCATTTTCTTCTTCCAGCTGACCGGAAAATTTAATTGCCTCTAGAAGCGAAATGTCGCCGCTGTATTTTTCCATTTCAGAAAGCAGTTTTTGAAGCTTTTCGTGATTTACTTCAATCCACTTTCCCTTGATAAGAGCCAACCCTTCAGTCTGCTTTAGCAAATCGTTTACATCTTTTTTAGAAAGCACAAGACCGTCCACTTCCAAAAATCCCTGCATCCCGATAATAGAATCCAAGCCCAAAAGCGATTTCCTTTTTTCACCAAACTGCACGTTGACCCCGGCATGATGTTTTTTCTTTTTCCACCAGTCAGGAATACGGCAGACAATTCCTGTTTCTTCAATTTGCGGAATAGATTTTAAAATCTCCCAGGCTTCTTTTGACTTTAATTTAAGGGGATGAAACATTTCGCCCTTTTCAACAAATTCTCCAATCAAAGGACATACATCTCCAGCCCGATTCAAACAGGCAAGCAAATCTAGAATCTTATCACGATTATTTTTATATTCAGTCAAAGCGTATTTCAGCGGCACATGAATGATTTTTTCGTTTTTATCTTTTGTAGAATAAGTCGCCAGAAAAGCAAAAGGATAATTTTCATCCGATTTATTTTCTACAATATGAAAAAAAATTTTTTCCGCCACTTTCAAATGCGAATCTTTTTCCGCCAGATACATAGCAACCATTCCATCATAAGAAGCAATTTCCCTGGCAAAAACGCCGTTCAAAAGCCCCCAAAGATTCTTTAGCCAGTCTGTTGTAAGATTTTCGCTACCAATACAAAAAGGTGCGTTAGAAAGCAAAGTTGAAATCAAGTCATCATCAAGAGGCACAAGAGTTTTTTCCCGGCTTAATTCAATTCCATCAAACTTCAAAAGCCCATCAAAAAAAGCTGCCGCAACTCTGTAAAGAAAAAGTCCGCAGTCATCAAATAGAGGCTTTTTGCCCGCCCCCGCATTGTAAAGAGAGGTCACCGGAGCCGCCGTAAATTCCCCATTGTAAGAAGTATCGTCCACCGCAAAAAGCGTCGGCGTAATTCTAAAGTTCAACCTCTGAATAGATTTTTTTGTATTTGACATATCGGGATTTTAGCAGAAATAAGGGAGGTTTTATATTGTTTTTGGGAGATTATGAGCGAGTTTTTAGGCGTGTCCCTCCGTTCGCTTCGCTCACTCCGGGTCGGCTGTTCCGCACTTCGGTAACCCTCAAAGTCCTCGGCACGCAAATAGCGTGCCTGCGGTCTTCGGCTTCGGCAGTTGAAACTGCCATCGCCGGTGCTCCATAGCCTCACGCAAGCCTTGCAACTTGTTTTGACTATAAGGGAACCTCTGAAAATGCGATGTTTTAATTCGTTCTATATCAACGAATTAAAACTCGCATGTATCTCTAAATAAAGCATTGTAAATGATTTTTTAGAGATGCCCATAACTGAAACTTTTTGACTTTACAAGGAAATTGGAATTTAGTAAAAAAAAGTCATCAAGAAAAATGTAAATTAAAAACATGGAAAGAAATATAATTAAAAAGCTTATAG
>CAVJCY010000019.1:0-40329 GCA_963648145.1 bacterium
AAACATCGTGTTTTCAGAGTTACCTCTAAAAATTGCAATTTTTAGAGGTTCCCTTAAGGGCATTTTTTGGGCAAGGCTATGGAGCAGCCGCGAAGGTTGTTTGAACAACCGAAGCGGAAGCCCGCAAGCCACGCTGATTTGCGTGGCGCGGACTTTGAGGGTTACCGAACTGCGGAACAGCCGGCGACACAAAGCAAACTGGAATGAAAATTTTAGAATTTTCCGGATGATTTTGCTTTGTGGCGTGCCCCCGTGTAAAAATCTGAAAGTACTATTTTAAAACTACTTTTTTCAAGTGCCAGATGTCGCGGACGTAGTCTTCAATTGTGCGGTCTGAAGAGAATTTTCCGCTGTTGGCAATGTTGATTAAAGTTTTTCGTGCCCAAGATTTTTTGTCGGCGTAGGCTTCGGCAATTTTTTCCTGTGCCTTGCAATATGAATCAAAATCTGCAAGCAGGTAGTAAACGTCCGGACGCTGACCTTCTACACCGTAAACAAGGGAATCGTGAATTTCTTTGAATAACTGGTGGGTAGGGTCGTAAGTGCCGTCAACAAGCTGTTCTACAACTTTTGAAAGGGACGGGTTACATTCAAGATAGTGCTGTGGATTGTAAGAATGTTCGGCTTCCATTTTTTTGATTTCTTCTGTCAAAAGTCCGAACACAAATCCGTTTTCTTTGCCGGCTTTTTCAAAAATTTCAATATTGGCACCGTCCATTGTTCCAAGAGTCAAAGCACCGTTCAGCATGAATTTCATATTTGAAGTTCCTGACGCTTCAAGTCCGGCAGTAGAAATCTGTTCTGAAACATCTGCAGCCGGGAAAATCTTTTCTGCAACGGAAACACGGTAGTTTTCTATGAATACTACGCGGATTTTTCCACGAACACGACGGTCATTGTTCACGCGGTCGGCAACGGTATTAATAAGTTTGATGATTGATTTTGCACGGCGGTAACCGGAAGCAGCCTTTGCACCAAAAATAAATGTTCTTGCCGGTGGATTGAATGAAGAATCTTCAACAAGGCGGTTATAAAGATACATGATATGAAGAACGTTCAGTAACTGGCGTTTGTATTCGTGCAGACGTTTTACCTGGACGTCAAAAATTGATTCTGGATCGAGAAATTCATTTTGAGTATGCTTAAGGAATTCTGCGAGTGCCTGTTTATTTTCAGACTTGATTCTGATTATTTCGTTAATTGATTCTTCATCGTCAACGAATTTTTCAAGTTCCTTGAGTTTTTCAAGATTTTTTTCCCAACCGTGTCCAATTCGTTTTGTAATAAAATCAGCGAGTTTTGGATTTGCTGTCAAAAGCCATCTTCGCTGAGTAATTCCGTTTGTCTTGTTGTTGAATTTTTCAGGATAGATTGAATACCAGTCTTTTAGTTCAACTTCCTTGAGCAATTTTGTGTGAAGTTCTGCAACGCCGTTTACACTGAAACAGGAATGAATTGCCATCCACGCCATATAAACCATGTTGTTGTGGATAATTGCCATATGTTCGTGCTTGTAATAATCGTTCGGGAATTTCTGACGTAAATCAATTACCAGACGGCGGTTTATTTCTTCTACAATCTGATAAATTCGAGGCAAAAGTCCCTGGAAAATTGAAATAGGCCATTTTTCAAGTGCTTCGGCAAGAATTGTGTGGTTTGTGTATGCAAAGGTATGTGTCACAATATCCCAGGCTTCGTCCCAACCGACATTATAATCGTCCATAAGAATACGCATCAGTTCTGGAATTGCAACAACCGGGTGTGTATCGTTCAGCTGAATTACGTGAAGTTCTGCAAATTTTGAAAAATCTGTGCCGTAATCTGCAACGTAGTGACGAACTAAATCCTGCAATGATGCTGAACTAAAGAAATACTGTTGCTTAAGGCGGAGTGCCTTGCCGCTTGGACCGTTATCGTTAGGATAAAGAACACGGCTGATGTTTTCTGCACTGTTCTGGCGTTCAACGGCACGGTTGTATTCCATATTATTAAAAAGCTGTAAATCAAATCCGTTTGGAGAAGACGCCTGCCACAAACGCAAAGTGTTTACTGTTTTTGTATCATAACCGATAATTGGCATATCATAAGGAGTTGCCGTTACTTCTTCTGCATTTTCAATATGGAAACTTGGCTGTCCATCAGGAGTTTTTCCGTACGCAATATTTCCTCCGAATTTTACTGTAACAGCTAAATCTGAACGTTTAACTTCCCATGGGTCACGGTGAACAAGCCAGTTGTCTGGATATTCAACCTGGTAGCCGTCTTGAATTCTCTGTTCAAACATTCCGTATTCGTAGCGAATTCCGTAACCATGTCCTGGATAATCAAGTGTCGCGAGGGAATCAAGAAAACATGCTGCCAGACGTCCCAAACCGCCGTTTCCAAGTCCGGCATCCGGCTCTTCATCTTCAATCATGTTGTAATCAATGTTCATTTCTTTTAGGACTTCTTCTACCGAATCTTTTATTCCAGCATTAATCAGGTTGTTACTCATTGCACGGCCCATCAAAAATTCTGCAGACAAGTAATAAAGTTGTTTTGTAGGCTTTTTTTCGTATTCGTTACGAGTTGCCATCCAGTTTGGCATAATCATTTCTCTAGCAACTGCCGAAACTGCGTCAAAAAGGTCGTGCTTGTTAGCTTGAGAAATGTCCTTTCCGTACTGTCTGCGCAAACGTGCAGATAATTTTTCTTTGAATTCTTCTTTGTTGAATTCCATTTTATAAAACCTCCGATTGGTTTATTTGCTTATTAAGGGCATCTCTAAAAATTGCAATTTTTAGAGGTTCCCATTAAGATTATGGAAGCACCTGAAAGTAAAACATAACGGCGCTGTTCAAGAAGCAGCTCTTCTTTTCCATTTTCAAGAATATCTTCAGGGCTTTCAAAACTAGTATCTACAAGCCGGTACCATTTTTTACTGCCACTTAAAGCCGGTAAGGTTACGGTTAAATCATAAAGATCCATGTTTGTTGCTACATAAAAATCATTATCAAGATTCTGGCCGTTGAGTTTAAAACCTAAAAAACGTTTCATCTTAGCCCAGTCAGGATTTTTTGCATTTACATCATACCAGTTAATTTCCGGAATTGTATTGCTTGAATAAGAATCCTTGAAAAAAGTTCTGCGGCTAAAAATATTATGACTTTTTCTTAATTCTATGAGATTTGAAGTAAACCGGACAAGTCCAGCGTTTTTTTTCGCAAGATTCCAGTCCAGCCAGCTGATTTCGTTGTCCTGGCAATAAGCATTGTTGTTTCCATTTTGAGTTCTGCGCATTTCATCGCCACAAAGAACCATAGGAACACCTTGCGAAATCATTAAATAAACCAGAAAATTCTTGATTTTGCGGATTCGTAAATTTTCAATTTTTGGATTTGTACAGTCGCCTTCAAATCCGTGATTATAACTGAAATTGTCGTCGCTGCCATCGCGGTTGTCTTCGCCGTTACGTTCATTGTGCTTGCCGTTATAACTTACAAGATCATTCAGAGTAAAACCGTCGTGCGAGGTTATAAAATTCACAGAACTGAGCGGAGAACGTCCGTCATGATTGTAAAGATCTGAACTTCCAGCAATTCGTGTTGCGGCTGCCGTAGATGCATTTTCGTCACCGCGGATAAAACGCCGGATATCGTCACGGAATCTTCCGTTCCATTCACACCATCTTGTTCCACCCGGGAACTTTCCAACATGATAAAGTCCAGCTGCATCCCAAGGTTCTGCAATAATTTTTGTATTTGCAAGAACAGGATCTTCATTAATTGCATTTGTCAGTGGCGGAAGTGCAAGTGCCGAACCATTCTGTCCACGTGTAAGAATTGAAGCCAGATCAAAACGAAAACCGTCCACGTGCATATTCAAAACCCAGTAACGCAAAGAATCAAGAATAAAATCGTAAACCACAGGATGATTACAGTTCACGGTATTTCCACAGCCACTGAAATTCATATAGTACTGATTTTCGCCATACGGAAGCTGATAGTAAACATCATTTTGCAAACCGCGGAATTCAAAAGTGTAACCGTGTTCGTTTCCTTCTGCAGTGTGGTTATAAACAACATCAAGAATTACCTCAATGCCCGCTTTGTGCATTTCTTTTACCATCTGCTTGAATTCTGTAACGCTGCCACCAGGAGTTTTATCCGAAGAATAAGAAGTTTTAGGCGCAAAAAATCCGATTGTACTATAGCCCCAGTAATTCACGAGTTTTTCGCCAGTTTTTGGATCAATATTGCCGTTTTCATTTTCATCAAATTCGTAAAGCGGAAGAAATTCAACCGCAGTAATTCCAAGTTTTTTTAAATAATCAATTTTTTTAGTAAATCCCTTGTAAGTTCCGGCAATTTTTCGATCAACATCAGAAGTTTCTGAAGCTGTAAATCCTTTAAGATGAGTTTCGTAAATTACAGATTTTTCAAGAGGATAATTCAGCGGTTTGTCGCCTTCCCAGTCAAATGCAAAATCATCAACAACAACGCATTTTGGAAATTCTGACAAATCTTCTATTGGACGTTCAATATTTCCGTTTTTATGAAGTTTATTGTAAGTTTTAAAAATCGAACCAGAAGAAAAAGCCTTTGCATAAGGGTCAAAAAGATATTTTGAAAAAGAAAATCTTAAACCTGATGGCGGATTGTAAGGACCGTCAATTTTATAAAGATAAAGACATCCTTCTCCGATACCTTTTACAAGTACGTGCCAGATATTTCCAGTTCTGTTTTTTAAAGGATCCAGTTCAACTGTCAGAAATGGTACAGAAGAACCGTCTTTTTCAAAAAGGCACAGCAAAACTCTAGTTGCATCTTTACTATACAAGCTGAAATTAGTTCCTTCAGGTGTCAGAACCGCACCTAATCCCAGCGGAAAACCGTTAAGAACTTCAAATTGCGACATACAGATTTTACTCTAGCACAAAGTTTATAGAATTTCACGTAAAATATTAAGGGAACCCCTAAAAATTACAATTTTTAGAGGTAACTCTGAAAACATAGCACGTGTATAACTCACAAAATCATCATATATTTTTTATTATGGGCGTTACGGCACTTCGTACCGTCGCGCTTTTCGCAGTTCCGGCTTTCGCCTACAGCCTTGCACATTCCGCACCAGAACAATGGTGCTTCATACGTGCAAGTCCCGCTCCGCGGCTGCTACAATCGCTAACGCAAAAAAAAGGCACAATATATAGAATACCTCGTAAAAAAATTCAATTTTTAGCGACTACCATAAATGACAAAAAAACTGCCTGTGTATAAAATGTTTTTTATGGATAACATAACTAAGGCACAAGTCTTTTTTAAAAAGGACAGGTTTGCAACGGCTCAGACAGGCTGTAAAATTATTGAAACCGGGGATTTTTATTCTAAGTGCAGTTTTAAAATTGAAGAAAAACACTTTAACGGCATGGGACACGTAATGGGCGGGGCAATTTTTACGCTCGCGGATTTTTCGTTTGCGGTTGCTTCCAATCTTAATAATGCGGAAAAAGTTGTTTCGGTTACAAGTCAAATTTCTTTTCTGGCAAGTCCAAAGGGCACTGAACTTTTTGCGGAAGCGTCTTTAATAAAAAACGGCCGAACAACGTGCATTTTTCAGGTAAAAGTTTATGATGACACAGGAACGGACATCGCATTTTGTACTATAACCGGAATGAAACTTAAAGATTCTGCGGGGCAAAATTCTGCACAAAAAAAATCATTGTAATTTAAATCAATCTTTTTTATCTTTAGGTGGAGAGACATTACATTTGAGAGGAGGATTCTATGGCTGAAAAAAGTCAGGACTCTAAGGGAAAATTTGGAAAGTTTAAGCGTTTTAGTTCTAAACTGATTGTGTGGATTGTAATTCTTGTTGTGCTGATTGCGGCCGGTTTTTCAAGTTTTTATATTGTAGACGAAACCGAAGAAGCGGTTATCACTCGCTTTGGCAGATATTACGAAACAATTGGCTCTGGACTACACTTTAAATTGCCTTTTGGAATTGATAAGGCTTATAAAGTTCCTGTAAAAATTGTTCAAACAGAGCAGTTTGGCTTTAAAACCATAAATGAAGGCCGTCAGAATGAATATAAAAACAATATTACTGCAGAAAGTACAATGCTCACCGGCGACCTTAACATTGTTGATGTTGAGTGGATTATTCAGTACAAAATTGTAGATCCTAAGCAGTGGCTTTTTGGCGTTTATGAAAAAAAATCAACAATCCGCGACATTTCCCGTTCTGTGATTAACACTCTTGTAGGCGACCGTCCAATCCTTGATGTTATGGGCAGTGAACGTTCTAATATTGAAACTCTTGCCCTTGATATGATGAACGAAAACTTTAACTCTCTTGGGCTTGGAATCAGCGTTAGTGCCGTTAGATTGCAGAATATTGTGCCACCAAGTGGCGTTCAGGATGCTTTTGAAGATGTAAACAAGGCAACTCAGGATATGAACCGCTTTATCAATGAAGGAAAAGAAGCTTATAACAAGGAAATTCCGCTTGCCCAGGGCGAATCTGACCGCCAGATTCAAATTGCGGAAGGTTATGCTGCAGAGCGTGTAAATAAAGCAAAAGGTGATGTTGCAAGATTTAATTCAGTTTACGAAGAATATAAAAAATCTCCGCGAGTAACCCGGGAACGTCTTTACCTTGAAACAATGGAAGAAGTTATGAGTGGTGAAAATAAACCAGAACTTATTGATGGTAAACTTGAAAATCTTGTTCCTGTAAAAACTTTTAAAGAGTAGAAAAATCAAACGGAGAAAATTATGGCATCTAAAATAAAAAATAAAATTATTGGACTTGTGGTCGTTATAATTGCGGTAATCGTTCTTGCATCTTCGCTTTATACAATTGATGAAGGAAATCAAGTTGTAATCACAAGATTCGGAAGTATTATTGGAACTCACACGGAAGCGGGAATTTACTTTAAAATCCCATTTTTGGACAAAACTACAAAGTACACGAAACTGATTCTTTCGCTGGACGGAGATCCTCAGAGAATTCCTACTAAAGAAAAGCAGTTTATTGTCGTTGACACCACTTCAAGATGGCGCATAAGCGATCCTGTAAAATTTTATCAGAGTTTTACAACAGTAGACAACGCCTATAATCGTTTGAGCGACATTGTTGATTCAGCTACACGAACAATCATTACTCAAAACCGACTGAGCGAAATTGTCAGAAGTTCTAATATCATCAATGACATTAAAAATTCGGAAAAAGAAAACGAAGCAGAGGACGAAGATTCAAAAGCAATTGAAGATTTAGTTAACACAAACACAGACAGCGAGTTAATTCAAAAAGGAAGAAATGTTTTGTGCAAAGAAATGACTGCTGAAGCAAATAGACTTGTACCGGATTTTGGAATTGAACTGATTGATATTGTGCCGCGACAAATTAAATATTCTGATGAACTTACTGAATCAGTTTACAACCGTATGATTAAGGAACGGAATCAGGTTGCCCAGGCTTACCGTTCACGCGGTGAAGGAAAAAAGGCTGAGTGGCTTGGTCGTGTAGAAAGCGAAAAACTTGCAATTTCTTCCAATGCATACAAAAAATCTGAGGAAATTAAAGGTAATGCGGATGCACAGGCAGCTGCAATCTACGCTGAAGCATATAACAAAGACCCAGAATTCTTCACTTTCTGGCGAAGTATGGAATCTTACAAAACTACTTTGAAAAATGCTGATGCAACTTACAGCACAAATATGGATTATTTCAAGTATTTATATAACTCAAACGGAACTAACGGAAGGTAAATAATGCAGCTTGTAAAAGTTTGGGACAATGAAATCAGATTAAATTCAATGCTTGATGAATATATTTTTGGTAAAACAAAATATGATTCAGTTATCAGCCAGCAGGGAATTCTTTTTACTTGCGACAGTTTTGAAAATAATCACTACCACTTTAAAAGTCAGGTTTTTAATTTTAAAACTGTGCGTTCTGAATTTGTTCCAGGCTTTAATTCTCCGCTGGTTTTTTACTGCACGGATAATTGCGGATTTTCGGAAAATTCTAAAACTTTGCTGGAATTTTTTGAAAATGCCGGCAAAGAAGATTCAACTTTGGAAGAAAAAAATCTTGCTTTTGATGCCTCTTATGCCGTGATTTCCGTTTTGACTCAATGTGCCCTTGAAAAAACTGCCCTGCCCGCAATTGGTGGCGGCGGAATTCTTGTTGAACTTGACAGGCAGAACACAAAAATCCTTTTTATGCCGGAAAGCCTCTTTAAAACTTCTTCGGCGGCGTTGCAAAAATCGGAGGAGGCTGTTCAAAACGGTTATTGGATTAATTCTACGCTTTATGATTTACCGGCAATTTGTTTTGAACGTTCTGTAATTGCCTGCAAAGCACTGACAGGGCAATTTCCTTTTACCAAAACAGAACTTGACGAACGGAATGCTGACATTCTTGACAAAAGATTTTTGCCTCTTGAACTGAGTGTTCAGGGAATTGATTTAAATCTTAGCAATGAAATTAACCGTGCACTAAAACTTACTAGCAGTGCGGTAAATCTTCCCGGAAAAAAGCAAAAAGGAAAAGCAAGTGAAGATTTAACGCCAGTGCCGGAATTTCCGCTTGATTTATTTTATCAGTCAAAAAATCTCAGCAATATTTTTAATGATGGAACAAAAAATCAAACTGAAGAATTTGCAAAAAAAGCGGCGGATTTTGAAAAAAAACAACATTCGCGCGTAAATGCAAAGCGAACAATCCGGCGTAATACGACAAAAATCATCATAAGTGCAGTTGTTGCCGTAATTCTTGTAATAATTGGAGTTAACACAAGAAATTCCAGACTGAAGGAATATACCCCGACCGGTTTAACTTCCACACAGGTAATTGAAGGATTTATGCGCGGTGTAAACGACAAAGACACGGCACTTTTGCAGAATTTTTCAAAAGGAAAATCAGCGGAGGCAATTCAAAAAACCGTCACTCAAATTTTTGTTATAGACAAACAACGCACAACTTACGACGGAGATCACGGTTTTCCGCCTCCTCAAGAATGGCTTTTGTATTTAACTGATGAATCGCAGTGGTCACATTCGAGTGTTTACGGAGTTACAGGACTTATGATTGACGGTAAAAAAGGCAATCTCAGCATTGAACTCAAAACTTCCGCCGATAAACCTGAAATTCTGACCGAGGAAGACGGTAAAACTCTGGAAAATAAGGCTATAAAAAATCATGAAGTAAATTATTTTGTAATTCACACGGAAGGCGAAGACAATATGATTTTCGTTGAATATTGTTCTGATATTTTTACGACAACTTACAAAAAAGACCGCTGGATAATTACAGATATTTCAAGTCACACGGAAAAAATCCCGGTAAACACGGCAAAATTCCTTTCTGACTGGTTTGAAACTTTCCGTAATACAGAAAATGACGCAGCAAAATCCGCAGAACTTCTAAGCATAAAATATCCATGGCTTCCGGACAGGAATGATATTTCAAGAACAAAAGAATTTATTGAATCAGATGTCGAACAGATTTTCCGAGCAATGAAGTTTTAGAAAAAGTTTTAGAAAAACTGTTTTTGCAATTTTTAGAAACTCCCTCTACACTAAAAACGAATAAACGCCGCCTGAACTGTAAACGGCGGAATTGCCGGCAATTCCTCGTCTGAAGAATGGAGCGAGTTCCACTCAGCAGTTTCGCGACGGTTTGAACCGAAAATCTGGTTACAGCACGTACACTCTTTTATGATATTGATATTTTCAAAAGGAATTCCGCATTTTTTTAACACTACAAGATTCGCTTTTTCAAGAGAAAGCCTATAAAGCTTGCCACTACCAGTGTTCCATTTGACAGGAAGTCCCCGACCGCCGGCAAAGCATTTTCCACCTTCTTCAAGTTCTTGCACACAATCAGGAGCAAACTCCG
This sequence comes from bacterium, assembly GCA_963648145.1. Classification (GTDB taxonomy): domain Bacteria; phylum Spirochaetota; class Spirochaetia; order Treponematales; family Treponemataceae; genus Treponema_D. The sequence continues at coordinate 9,886 of CAVJCY010000019.1, forward strand.
TTTTAAAATAGTCAGCACGCTCCGCATTCACAATGTAACAACATTCACGAATATGCGGACCTAGAATCACAGAAATATTTTCTGGCCGTGTTCCGTGATTTTTGCACATCAGAACGACAGCTTCTGCCACAATTCCTGTGCCTTTCCAGCCGGAATGGACAATTCCAAAAGTTTCAGTTGCCTTGTCAAAAAGAAAAACCGGCATACAGTCCGCAACAGTTACAACCGGCATAAAATTTTTATTCTCCGTGATAATTCCGTCAGCTAATATCCCGGACATTTTACCCAGCACACCGCACGCCAAGTTTTCGAAATTATTTTTATTTTCCGTGTCACAGGTATTTTTGCATTGTCCAGCCCCATCCAAATCAATTACTTTTTTGGAATGAATTAATTCAACGGCAACAGGAAGTACTTTATTCTGCGTAAAAAACGCATACGTACATGACACGGCATTATCATTTTTCACGGTAACCTCTGCGCCCGACAGCTCCGCTAACACATTATTTCTGAGTGCATTTTTTTCATTCCAGCGAAAACGCATATTTCCGCATTTTTTCAGCGTCATTCCGCAAACAGGAGCATTTTTTAAAACTTTTCCGTCAAAAATAAAATCAAAAAAAACAAAACGATTATCTGTGGATAAATTCATATTTCAAAAAAATTAAGTTTTCAAGGATACCTAAAAATTGCAATTTTTAGAAGTTCACTTAAATGGAAGTCTGGGCATCAATCGGCTCAAGTTCTTCAATATAGAAAAGAAATTTCTTCAAAAGTTCTCGAATTTCGCCGAGTTTATCACGCCAAATCCGATTGTCGCGACCTTTTATTGTAAGCCAGTTCTGCAAAGTTTGATGCTGGTCGTCATGATTATCATCAAAAAATCCGTGATAAACATCAAGAATCTTTTTTATATTTTCTTTAAATTCAACTGCAATTTTTCGTACATTATTTTCAACTGTGCGCATCATTGAATCAATCGAATTTTGATTTTGCAAAGAATGAATTTTTGAACTGTTAATTCCTTCAAAACGCATACCAAATTCACCATTGGGAGAAAGCAAATTCAGAAGATTTTCCATTTCTTTTACTGCGTGCACAAAATTATTCAGTGCCTCGGAATATTCCGTCCGATTTTCATTTTTGATAAAAATTCCTTCAGTCGCGACCTCATTCATAGGTCCAGAACAGTCGCCGTAATGCTCAGTAACAAACCAAGACAAAAAACCTCCCGTCAATTCATAATTAAAATTCACAGGAATAAAAATATTCTTCCACGGTTCAAATTCCATCGACGGAAATTCATTCATAGAAAAATCATTACTCAAACTGTCTGCCAGCAAAGATTTTTTACATTCTCGCAACCATTCTTTCCATCTTATTTCAATAATTTTTCGCCACTGAGCTTTAAACGCAACAAACCAGGCTTCCGCCCCTGGCATATTATCTGGCTGCCAGTCATAATTTTCGCTGATAACTTTTCCAAGCCTGATATTCGGCACACAAGTCATATACATTTGAATCAAACTCAAATTAGAATTTGCTTTTATCAGAAATTCTTTTACAGCGCGCTCAACATCTTTATCCTGAGCATTATTTGTAATTTCTTTTTTTGCCGTAAAAAGAAAAATTGCCTCTAGAGTTTCATTTTGAAAAGACCTGACATCATTAAAAACCGAAGCAAAAATATCATAATCCGTACGGGCATTGCGATATGGACAGGTAAATTCTGAGCCGGAAATATTTGTAAACTGTGCCATAAAATGCAAAAATGGTAGCGCACAAAAATGTTGCAACCAGTTTACAGAAATAACGGCCGTATAAAGCTGAGTTTTTGAATGATTACTGAGATTATTTAAAATTCCGTCAAGTTTTCTGAGGAGTTCAGACTTTTGCTCCGTACTCACCTCTTTTGAAAACGGAACTGAAAAAGGATCCGCTTCCTTATTTATCTGCTCAGAAATTTCAGGTGCCACAAATGAACTTAAAAACACATAAAAATCACCAGAATCATTTTCAATATTCAGAACATAAGGTTTAAAAAAATCAGCGGCATTTTTTAAAGCTTTCAGACGCTCAAAATATAAAGAATCCAGGCATTTTATTCTGTGATTTAAAAGTCCCGGATGGGCATGAGCAATTTTTCGGGCAATACTAGCAATAACATCGTCATTGTAAAGTTCTTCGGAAGTTCTTTTTTGCAAAAGCGAACGGAACCAGAGATAAATTTTATAAAAAAAAGATTCTCTTTCGTATTTTATGTGAATATTTGAGTCCTTGTCCTGATAAAAATTCTCATTGTCAGCTAATTGAACGGTCGGAAATGAATTTTTATTTATGCGTTCTAGCAAAGATTGCCGATCATCAAAACTTAACCCAGAAACAAGTTTATCAAAGGTGCTGTCAGCCATATTTCAATGATAAATTATCTGTATGGAAAATTCAAATACGATTTTTCAAAGATTGTATAGGGCATCTCTAAAAAATCATTTACAATGCTTTATTTAGCGATACCTTTCGAGTTTTCAAAGACACCTCTAAAAATTGCAATTTTTAGAGGTTCCCTATACACTTTCCCACCGATTTTTATTATATTTAGCAAGATGAATTTAAGAATGATTCCCAAATTCACTTTAAAATGTCAAAAATAAATTTTCATAGAGGTTGAAAGAATGGCAAAGAAAAAGATTCCAATCACTTTGTTGTGCGGTTACCTTGGAGCTGGAAAAACAACGCTTTTAAACAAGGTTTTAACAAATCAGAAAGGTTATAAAGTTGCAGTAATCGTAAATGATATTGGCGAAGTAAATGTTGATGAACGTCTCATTTCTCAAGAAGCAAAAATTACTGACACAAGCAGCATCGTTCCACTCACAAACGGATGTATCTGCTGTACATTAAAATCTGACATGGTTAATCAGATTGAAAGTCTTATGAAAACCGGAAAATATGACTACATTTTGATTGAAGCTTCTGGTGTTTGCGAACCAATGCCAATAGCTCAGGCTATTGAAACAATTGAAATCGGAAAACTTGATAACGTTGTAAGCGTTATTGATGCCGCCCGCCTTGTTGATGAATTTGGGGGAGGAGATAAAATTGTTGAAACTTACGAAAAAAATGACGTTGAGGAAAGTGAAGCTGATATTGAATCTCTTTTGATTCAGCAGATTGAATTCTGTTCAACTCTCATCATCAATAAGAAAGATCTTGTAACTGAAGATCAGATGAAAAAAGTCCGAGCTGTAATCAACAAGATTCAGCCAACAGTAAAAGTTATTGAAACAACTAAATGTGAAGTTCCTGTAGAAGACATTATTGGAACAAACTGCTTTGATTTTGAAACAGTTTATGCAAGTGCCGGTTGGGTAAAAGCAATGGAAGAACACGAAGCCGAAGAAGAGGACGATGATGAAGATCATGATCATGAAGAACACGAACATCATCACCACGAACACAAACACGAAGGCGATGACGAAGACGAATACGGAATTGGTTCCTTTGTTTATTACCGAAGAAAGCCGTTTGACCGCATAAAACTCGACAAATATGCTGCGTCATGGCCAAGAAATATTATCCGTGCAAAAGGAGTTGTCTGGTTCGCTGATGAACAGGATATGGCTGTTGTACTGGAAACATCCGGTCGTCAGATTCAAGCAGGATATTCAGGACAGTGGCTTGCTTCCTGTCCTCCGGCAGAAATCAAACAGGTTCTTGCACAGGAACCGGAAATGAAAAAAGAATGGGACGAAAAAGTCGGGGATCGAATGATTAAACTTGTAATCATCGGACAACACCTTGATAAAAAAGCCATTTCTGATGATTTGGACAAATGTCTTGCTGACTAAAATTTAGGCTATCTCTAAAAATTGCAATTTTTAGAGATTCCCTTTAAAGTCCTGAAAGGCTGAAAACTGAGTTTGTGCTAAAAATCTTGGTGCAGACTCAGTTTTTTTTAACTCAAACGTCAAAAAGCCTGAAATCCAAACGGATCAGACCACGCGGAATTATCATCATAGACAATTCTGCTAACATACAAATAATCAATCTGATAAGGGGCTTCCGGAGTTTCTAAAAAAAAACAATCAAGACTTACGGTACTTTCATAAAAATCCCCACTGTCAATAAAAGCGTGTACTGTTATAACGGTGTTGCTTTTTCCAAGTGCCAGCGGATTTCCCTCCTCATCATACATACAAAAAACCATTGTAAATTCCCGAACTCTTGATTTTCCTTTGTTCCAGAAATTAAAATCCAGCCCTGCAAACTGATAGTCCGTGCAATCGTCAGTCCTCATTTCAGCCTCTATCATATACGGCAAGGTTGATTTTCCAAAAACTGAAATTCCAGAAAAACACAAAATCAAAAACAAAATAAAAACTTTACATTTCATCTTTTCCCTCATTGCTGATAATTTTTCGCCGACAATAAACTTCGCCCTCAAAATATGTCGCACTCCACTTTCCATAAAATAATTTTCCTTTCGTATCTTCATCACACACGTCCATAAATTCAGCTGCATCAGACCATGCAATGTAATCAAGAGAAAACAAGGCTCTGCACGTTTTTTGCCATTCATTTAAATCCGAAAAACCTTTCCCATGACACGTGTTTTTGAAACTTTCTTCAATAAATTTTCTGTCAAGTTCATTTTTTTTCTCGTTTTTTAAAACTGCAATATTAGTTTTGAAGTCTTTTTCGAACATATTTTTGTTAAAATTAAACGGCAAGGCATAAAAAACATTCTTAAAAACATTAATAGCCAGAACAAAAATAATCAGAAAAATAACTGTGAGATGCTTACAAATCGTTTTATAAATAAGATTTCTAGAAGGCATCACTTTCTCCTGCGAATTCCACTTTTCCAGCACCTTCAAAACCAAACAACGGCATAACCGACCGTCGTTTTTTTCTTGGTCTAGTCTCCCAATCTCCAGAACAATCGGAAATACCGTCCGCATCAACATAAATCACGTCAGTTTCAAAACTTTCGGGAAGATTTTGTTCTATTTTTCTTTCCATCTCCGATTTTTCTGATTTTATTTTTTCAGCCCGCTTAGACAACATTCCGGCAGTTTCAAAAAGAACTTCCGTACTATTAACACAATGAATAAAAAGATTTTCAATTTTTTCTTCAGAATTTTCATTTCCCGACAATTCCAAAAAAGAAGAAGAAGGGACACAAACATCAGCAAGCAAAACAGGTTTACCGTCCATATATTCAATTTCCTGAACAACACAGCCTTGCAAAACTGATGTCAGAAGCTTCCGCTCCAGTCCCAAATTTTCCAGACGCAAAAACGCTCCCGCAGCGGAAGCGGCATGAACCGTTGCAAAAACAAGATGACCGCTCAAACTAGCGCGTAAAGCAGCAAGTGCCGTTTGCCTGTCACTTATTTCTCCAAACACAATCACATCCGGATCCTGCCTGAACACAAGACTCAACATCTTCTCAAAAGATTTTCCAAACTCACTAAAGTTAATCTGACTCACACCGGGAATAACAAATTCCGCCGGGTCTTCCAGACTGATAACTTTCACGTTTCCATTCGCTCGTTTGACAATTTCCACAAGCATACTCGCCACTGTAGTTGATTTTCCGCCACCTTCAGGTCCAGCAACTACCACTAGAGAATTTTTTATACTCCCAAAATCTTCAAACTTACGCAAAATCTCCAATTGTCTGACATTAAACCCCAAGTTCCCCAGCTCAAGAGGAAGTCTTTTTACATCCAACAACCGCAAAACCACCGACTCACATCCAAAAACTTCAGAAGATTTCCAGTCCGACACGATAGAAACACGCACAAAAAATCTCGGCCCTCTGCCATAAGAAAAACACCCCTCCAAAAAATCAGACTTTTCGTCAAGAGCAAGTCCGGCCTCAAGCTTAATTCTTTGCACAAGCTCAAATGTCTCCTTTTTTTTCAGAACCATCGCTTTTTCTAATTTTCCATTAATTCTGAATTTCACTTCACAGTTTTCTATATGAATATCCGTAGTTTTTCTGTTCCCAGCCTCCAGTAAAATTCTGTTCAGCAGAAAAACAGCCGCAGTTTTTTCCAATTTTGATTTTTCAAGGGCATATTTTTTAGAGGACTCAGCTAGTTCTATTTCTCCTCTACCTTTGGAATCGTACAAATCAAAAACATATTTTTTAATCTGACTGCGCGACCCCTTAAAAAAATTCACATTAATCATGCCTTTAAACTTTTTAGGACAATTTTTTAATCCAAGAACATTTTTTACGTGATTTTCAAAAGCCCTTTCCAACCGATTTTTTAAGTCGCAATCATCAGGATTTTCTAGCAAAAAAGCAATTTCACAGCCATTTTGATTTTTAATCGCCACTGAATTATAAAGACTGTACCCCGGCGCAAGAACAAAATCCAATTTTTTCATTTTTTTTCCTTACATTTAAAAATTTTTCCCAACCACAATATTATTTGATTCGTTTTGTTCAAAATTCTCAAATTTTTCAGATTTTTTTTTACTTTTTCAAAAAATTTCTGCAAAATACTGAGAAAATCAATAAATTCAGTTTTAGGCACCATTTTGAGCTCTTTATTCAAGGATGAATTTTTCGAAAAAAAGTTTAGGCTTTTCAGATTTACCTAAAAATTGCAATTTTTAGATGTTCCCTTTATAGTTAGACCTATGCGCGACATTCAAAACGAACAAGATACAAGAGAAATTCCTTTACAAAAAGTTGGCGTACGAAACGTCAAATATCCGGTTACCGTGCTTGATAAAAACAAAAAACTTCAAAATACAACTGCACATGTTAATCTTTACGTAAATCTTCCGCACAATTTTAAAGGCACTCATATGTCTCGTTTTATAGAAGTTTTTCACAAATATCACGAAAACCTTACGATGCAGCATTTTTTTGATATGCTTGAAGAAATGCGAATACGTCTTGACGCTCAAAAGGCTTACGGTTCAATAAAATTTCCCTACTTCATAGAAAAAAATGGACCCATCACAGGGGCTGCAGGAATAATGCAATACGTTTGTTCTTACGAAGGCGAAACCGAAATCACTGCCTCGCCAACAGATTCTACCATCAGAAAATTTTACATTACAGTTGAAGTCCCGGTCACAACGCTTTGCCCTTGCTCAAAAGCAATCAGCGAATATGGCGCACACAATCAAAGGGGAACAGTCCGGGTAAAAGTTTTATACACAGATTTTTTCTGGATAGAGGATATCATCTCAATGATAGAAAACTGTGCATCATCACCACTTTACACAGCACTTAAAAGACAGGACGAAAAATATGTAACGGAACAGGCTTACGAAAATCCTCGTTTTGTGGAGGATGTCGTGCGCGAAGTTTATCTTGGTCTAAAAAAAATGGGATTTAAATGGTTTTGTGTAGAAGCGGAAAACGAAGAAAGCATACACAATCATAACGCTTACGCTTACACAGAATATTCGGAAAATTCTCAAAATTAAAAACTAATCGGGGCAATTCGTGCTATATCAACGAATTAAAACTCGTCTGAATCTCTAAATAAAGCATTTGAAAATGATTTTTTAGAGATGACCTTTACAAAAGTGTCTTTTCAGCTGCCTCAAGGGTATTTTGCATCAGCATTGCAATTGTCATCGGACCAACACCACCCGGAACTGGAGTAATAAAACTTGCCTTTTCCTTACAATCATCAAAATCACAATCTCCAATAAGCCTAAATCCGCTTTTTTTAGTACTGTCAGAAATGCGGTTAACGCCAACATCAATGACAACGGCACCTTCATTAATCATATCGCCAGTCAAAGTGTGCGGATGGCCGCTTGCAACAACAATTATATCCGCCTGCTTTGTGATTTCGGCAAGATTTACGGTTCCTGTGTGACACATTGTGACCGTACAGTTAATTTCTTTTCTTGCAAGCAGAATGCTCACAGGTTTGCCAACAATATTAGAACGACCAATTACAACCGCATGTTTTCCTTTAGTTTCAATTCCAGCACGCTGCAAAAGCACAATAATTCCGTGCGGAGTACAAGGCAAAAATCCCGGTCGTCCAATCATTAAATTTCCAACACTAACAGGATGAAAACCGTCCACATCTTTTTCTGGACTGATTGCCATAATCACGCGGTCTTCATCAATATGAGAAGGCAAAGGCAGCTGAACAAGAATTCCGTGAACAGAATTATCATGATTCAATTTTTCAATAAGAGCCAAAAGTTCATCTTCAGAAGTATTTTGTGGCAAAAGAATACTTTTATCTTCCATTCCAACTTCTGCGAGTGCTTTACGCTTTCCTGTAACATAACTTACACTTGCAGGATTTTCACCAACAAGTATCACCGCAAGACACGGTACAACCTTTTTTTCTTTTAATTCTGCAACCTTCTTTGCAACATCGGCGCGAACTTCTGCCGCAACCTGTTTTCCATCAATAATAACCGCGCTCATAGTAACCTGCCGTCATTTATTTTGTTTAATTGATAATCACTCAAAAAATCAGTATTATTGATAATACTTCCAATAATACAAAAATTCTACACGAGGAATTATGAAAAAAACTCTTTACGTCTTAGTCACAACTTTCCTTTTAGCTGCATCTGTTTTTGCTGTTGAACCCGGTGATGAATATATTGACGATTATACTTATGATCAGAACGGTCAAGGTGATCAGTTTATTAAATTTGATATTTCCGGCTGTTTTCCAATTTTAAGCGACGATGAAAATTCAACGCTTTTTCATGGCGGTTCTTCTGGAACTAAATTAAAACCTGGTTTTAGTTTTGACTTAGGTTATTATCGTTTTTTGACAAAAAAAATTGCAGTTGGCGGCGAAGTTTCATTTTCCAGCAACTGGTCAATCGGCGATAAGCTTTTAACTGTCATTCCTTTTACCGGTGGCGTTCTTTTTCAACCGACAATCGGTAAATTTGAGTTTCCTATGATTTTGAACATCGGAATTGCATACGAATCTTGGGCAAACTACAGATATTTTCCGGGACTTGCCGTAAAGGCAGAAGCGGGAGCCTATTTCAGAATAAATGATTCATGGTCTGTGGGTCTTTCTTCAAATTACATGTGGGTTCCACAATGGACAAAGGATTTACCTCCTGTAAACGGAATGTTTGTAACCGCAAATCTTGGAGGACGTTTCCATTTTTAGAATTTCATAAAAATAGAGATAAAATCAACATGAAAAAATCTTACAAAAAAATATTTACGACTTTTATTTCAGCAGCATTTGTTTCCTTTTTTTCTATTGGCTGTTTTGACCCCGCTTTCTATCAAATAAATCAAGATGTCGCCTCGGAAGATGCAACAATTTCAGGAAATATTGTTTCTATTGCTCGTTACACTGTTGGAGAAACTGAATATTTGGTTTCTTATGCTGGCGAAACTACAATCGGGGAGATTAGTACGGCACGTGGCGTTGTTTACAAACCTGCGGATAATGCACAATACGGCCAGTGGAAAGACCTTGATGGACTACCGTTTATACCTAGCCAATATGATTATTACGGTAAACAGGATCATTTGGGGCAGCAGATTATAAAAATTCTTGCTGATTCAGAAAATATTTATGTTGTTTCTGTTGAATGGATGAACAACATTGGGGAACTGAACTGTCCAAAATGGGTTCACCTTTGGACTGTAAAACCAACTGATTCTGATAACGACGGCACTTGGGACAAACTTTCTGAAAGTGACTGGAAGGATTTAAATCCAATACCAGATGACGTAGAATCATACGCAGACGCAAATTATAATGAAAGTAAACTGCCAGTTTATGAAGGTTCTGATAATTACTATTATTCTGCATTCAATGTTTTTTCTACAAATTCTCCTCAGAAAATGAACCGAAAAGTTTATATAAGACGCGGAAAAGCTGCCGGTAGTGAAGAATTAAAATATCCTGCAGTTTCTTATTTTGAAGTTTCACCAACTGGAGTTACAGACTACACAGTTCCATCAGTAATTGTTGGAAAAGCAGTAATTGTTGGAACCGCTGTTTATGAAAAAGACACTGAAGAAAATACTTATTACAACGCAAATGCAGTTGCCGTTGTAAATGGAGAAACATTTTTCTTTGGAACAACAATTTCAAACAATGCAATTGCCGTTACAACAAACGAAACTTACTCAACTGGTGCATCAAAATTTTACTACAGTAGCGGAAGTACCCTTTACTACGGTTCTTCAACAGCAGACCTGACTGAATCTGTTAGTGCAGGTTCCTGGATAACAAGTCTTGCATATTGTAAGGACGCAATTCTTATTGGTCGCGGTGGTAGTTCCGCTTATAATTCAACCTCTTCAACAAGTTCCGGCGGTATAGAAAAAGTACAGTTAGCTGACTCTGCTGGTACTCCTGGAACTAAACTTGGTACGTTCACAACAAATGCACAGAGTCAGCTACTTACTTCTTACATAGTTCAAATGCTTCTTAATGCATCTCCTGACAAAGATGAATTGGACAGCATTTTATATGCGTCGCTCACTTTCACTGGAACGGCCTCGTCAACAACTGCTTCTTACTCAAATATTGGTATGTGGGCTTACTATCCTGAACGTGGCAACTGGAACCGTGAATAGTTACTTTTTTCTTAAAAATTAGTGTATCATCTACTTATGAGTGATTCACTTTTTGAACAGGTAAAACGCAACACAGAACCGCTGGCTGCAAGAATGCGGCCACGAAATCTGGATGAATATATCGGGCAAGATCATATTGTAGGAAAGGGCCGTCTGTTGAGGCGGGCCATTGCAGCAGATCAATTAACCTCCGTGATTTTTTATGGTCCGCCGGGCAGCGGAAAAACGACACTCGCACGAGTAATTGCAAATCATACAAAATCAAATTTTATAACACTGAATGCCGTACTTACCGGCGTTGCAGACATCCGTGATTCTATAAAAAAAGCGGAAGATTTTTATAATCTTTACAGTCGCCGTACTATTCTTTTTGTAGACGAAGTTCACCGCTGGAATAAAAGTCAGCAGGATGCGCTTTTGCCGTGGGTAGAAAACGGCACGATAATTTTAATTGGTGCCACAACCGAAAATCCTTTTTTTGAAGTAAACAAAGCACTTGTCAGTCGTTCGCGGGTTTTTCAGTTAAAACCTTTGACAAAAGAAGATTTACGAAAAGCTGCCGAACAGGCAATTAAAGACACGGAAAGAGGTTACGGTCATTATCAGGTTGAATTTGAAGACGGTGCCCTTGAACATTTGATTGACACAGCAAACGGTGACGCCCGCTCACTTTTGAATGCTCTTGAACTTGCCGTAGAAACCACCCCGGAAAAATGGAATCCGAATGCTCAGCCACCTGTTCCTACCTGGGGATCTGAAATTTACATCAGCAAAGAAGCCGCAGAAGAATCCATACAGAAAAAAGTTGTCCTTTACGACCGCGATGGTGACTATCATTATGACATTATCAGTGCTTTTATAAAAAGTTTGCGGGGACGTGACCCTGATGCCGCTTGTTACTGGCTTGCAAGAATGGTCAGAGCCGGAGAAGATCCTCATTTTATTTTCAGAAGAATGTTGATTTCTGCCTGCGAAGACACAGGACTTGCCGATCCTAATGCAATAAGCGTTGTAGAAAGTTGTGCACAAGCATTTGATAGAGTTGGAATGCCAGAAGGCCGTTATTTTTTAGCACACGCGGCACTTTACCTTTCCACTGCACCAAAATCTAACAGTTCAATGGGATTTTTTGACGCACTTTCCGCTGTAGAAAAAGAAGACTCGGAAGTTCCAAATCATTTGCGGGATTCTTCAAGAGATTCCGAAGGTTTTGGTCACGGAGCGGGATATTTATATCCTCATGCATACAAGGATCACTGGGTTGCACAGCAATATTTGCCGAACAGCCTTATGGGGCGCGTTTTTTACACGCCTGGGACTCAAGGTTACGAAGGAAAAATCCGCAGTGAAATTTTAAGCCGGCGCGAAATTCAAATTGCCGCATTTCTTGAAAAAGAAAACACTGGCGAACAGTTGACCTCATCAGAACTTGCAAGTTCACCAGAAACCACCGGTTCAATAAATATTTTTAGCCCTGTTCACAAAACTGAAAAATCTGAATTTGGACAGAATCCTTTAAATGAATGGTGGATAAATGAACATTTTAAAACAGGAAATGGAAAATCTGAGGAAAATCTGACGTTTAGTCCAAAAGATAATGCAAAAGAAATTGCACTTGACCGAGCAGACCGGTTCTGGCAGCAGCGTCTTGATTCAAACCGCAGTGAAGTTTTACTTGAAATCCGAGACACGATGATTAGTCTTGCTGACCTTGCACGCCATCACAGAAATCTTGTGTGGAACAGCGACTCAGGTCTTTTACTTTGGGAAATTGCCCGAAAAACTCCGGAAGGCGTAACCTGTGGCATCTGTAAAACAGAAAAAGGAATGCAGATTCTTGAGCAATACGGCAGAACTTTAGGGAATCTTGACCGTCCTATTTTGCAATTAAGGTCAAAAAATTCAAACGGGACGACGGATTTTTTATCTCCGCGCGAATTTTACAAACTTCTGGTAAATTTTCAGTACAAAGGTGCCGTTTTTGACAGACTTTTCTTTCTTGACCCTTTTGTGAACGAAAAAGCAATTCTTGCTCTTGCTGAATGTATAAAGCAGGTCTTAAATCCTGATATTACAAAAGAAAATGACGAAGAAACTTCCGGAAGTGAAAAAGATGACTCTTATGAGGACGAAAAATTTGAATACGAATGTCCGCTTGCAAAAGGATTTAAAGTAATAATTTCTCAGAAAATTCCGTGCCACGGACAAAAAATCAGCGAATTAATAAAGAAACAGATTTTGACAAAAGAATCTTATGAACCATTTGCCCAAATTCTGCAAAAAATGGAAGAAGCTGAAGAACTTTTTTTTGGTGACAGAGAAAATCCACTTTTCAGCTGGGACGGAATTTTTATTGCAAACACCTTCAGAAAACAAGGATTCAGCGTAAAAATTGCAAATAAAAAAATCATTGAAAAACGAAAAATTACCAGAGAAGAAATAAAAAAGTGGTTTAACACAGAAAATTCTGCCTATGGTAAAAAAATGTGTGAAGCGGCCGGTCTTGTAGAAATTCAAAAATTAATAAATCTTCTTGAAGCCACCTGTGAAAAAACAATTTTTAACTGGGAAAGTGAAATTGCATTTTTAACGGTGGAATTCTAAAAATCAGCCTTACATTCAAAGTGCATTTTTTGCCCGGTAACAGGATGTGTAAAATCCAGCAAAAACGAATGAAGCATAAGGCGCTGACCACTTTGAAATTTGCCGTAAAGTGTGTCACCAATAATCGGGAGCCCAAATCCGTGAATATCGCTTGAAACAAGCCGAAGTTGATGCGTGCGCCCAGTGTGTGGCGTGTAAATTACGCGAGTCGCCGGAAAATGATGTTCCACTCCGTCATCAGAAGTAAAACGATAAGTTTCTGTACCCAGACTTTCCCAATCGGTAATTCCAAGTTTGCCGTTTTCTTCATCATAAATCTGATGCGGGCGGTTTTTAATATCAAGACGAAATCTTAATTGAATACGACCGACTGTAATTCCATTTTTTGGAGCAGAAATTCCCGGAGCCTTATTTAAAACTCCTTCCAGCAATGCAAGGTATTTTTTGCGCACAAGTCCCGCAGAAAACTGATAATTTAAATTGCGGTGTGCTTCCTCCGTAAAAGCAAGAACCAAAAGCCCGGACGTTTCCATATCAAGACGGTGAACTGACGGTTGGGAAATAGTTTCAGGAAAAAGTTTTTGCATCCGCGTCACAATGCAATCCTGCTTATCTGCCGTCCGCCCAGGAACGGAAAGAAGTCCGCTTTGTTTATTGACAACTAAAATCCAAGAGTCACGGTAAAGAATTTCCAGTCCAAGAATATAAGGCAAAATGTAACCGCAACGTTCATCGCAAGGCGAATAAGACTGACCGTTGATTTTATTTTTTGTATTTTTTCCGTAAAAAACTTCGTCCATGCTCAAAGGCTGAAGATTGTGTTCAAATGCATAACTCAAAAGTTTTGGCGCACAGCAGTCCCCAGTCCCAGTTGGCGGCAACGCGCCCCCGTGAAATTTTATAATTTGCGTTAGACTGATTTTTTTTCCGTCAAAACAATAAAAACTGTACAAATCAAAAACTTTTTGCAAAGATTCCGTCGTAAGTTTTTTTCGTATTTCGGAAAGTTCAGCAAGATTGTGTGATGCAAACTCAACTTCCGATGTGACATGACACGTCTCTTTCTCTTCGTTTATCAGCTGAGTCAGTTTATGAATCTGTGCATCATTTTTTGACAGTGCCTGAGTAATTTTTTGCGGAGAAACTAGTGGCGGAACTATAATTTCATCGTCAGAAAATAAAAATAACTCAGAAAGACTCAGTTGTTTTGAAATTCCACTCACCGCGTAAAGTGTAATTTCCTTACCACAAGAATTTTTGCAAACCAAAGCACCGAGCATAATGCCGTTACCATCCCGTTCAGAACTAAGTTCTGTGACTTGTTTTAAAGTCATTTCACCACGGTTAATGGCATTTGTGAGTTTTTTTAATTTTTTATGAGCATTTTCCTGAGGAAACGGCGGAAACATTAAATTTTAGTGCCAGTTCCTGATTTCAACTTTTTCGTCAACGCCAACAACAAAAACAATCGGTTTATTTTTACTAAAAAGCCCGTTTTCTACGACGCCGACAATTTCATTGATTTTATCTTCCATAACGGCAACATCAATCGGATTTTCCCAAGTACAATCAAGAATCTGATTTCCGTTATCCGTAATGACAGGACCGCATTTTCTAATACCTTCCCGAAGCACACACTTTGCGCCAAGAGCAGACAGCGCGTTTGTAACAGGTATTCTAGCTTCCCCGATAATTTCTACAGGAACTGGGAATTTTGTTCCGATTGTTGCTACTGCCTTTGAAGAATCTGCAACAACAACAAATGTTTTAGAATTGTATTCAACAAGTTTTTCGCGAACGTGAGCCGCACCGCCACCTTTTATACAAAAACAATCCGGAGTTACTTCGTCGGCGCCATCAATTGCAAGATCCAAAGTTCCATCAATTATTCTGTCGTTCATAGAATAAACCGGAATTCCGTAATCCTGACAGGCATTCTGTGTCTGAAAACTTGTAACAACAGCCTTAATATCTTTTAATTCGCCAGAGTGAATATACTCGGCAAGTCTTTTAACGGCCGGCATTGCAGTAGAACCAGTTCCAAGTCCAATTTTCATTCCGCTGAAAATTTTTCCATCCTTTACTAAAGTGTCAACTGCTGTGTTAGCAACCAAAATTTTTTGTTCTGACTGAGTCATTTTTTATATCTCCGTTTATGGGAACCTCTAAAAATTGCATTTTTTAGAGGTATCTTTGAAAACTCACTGGTATCGCTAAAAAAGCATTGAAAATGATTTTTTAGCGATACCCTTTATCTTATTCTTCATAGTTTTTTCCTGTGAACAGTTTATATTGCTCAAATCCCTGATATTCAAGCATTTTGTAACCGTTGCAGGTTTTACATCCAGCTTTTTCTGCCCTTTTCATCACAGGAGTTTTTGCCGGAACATAAACAATGTCAAAAATCATTTCTTTGCCCTGAAAATCATAAAAATAAATCGGGTCATTTTCTTCTGACGAGGGTTCTTCTGAATTCATACCAACCGAAGTCGTCTGAATAATCAGCGAAGAGTATTCACTCAAAATATTTATAGATTTTGGCTCAAGCTGACAATATTCAAAACCATATTTTTCCGCAAGTTTACGGGCATTTTCTAATGTTCGGTTAAAAATGCAAACCCGGCAGCCAAGTTGTTTTAAAACATAAACGATAGCCTTTGCCGCTCCGCCAGCACCAATCACAGCAACTTTCATCCGTTTTAATTTTTGTCCGGTCGTAAATTCCACCAGTGCCCTTTTAAATCCTGGAGCATCAGTATTATACCCAAGCCACTTATTATTTTTTCGCACGATTGTATTGCAGGCACCAATCTGCTCAACAGACTGAGATTCTTCGTGCAGATAATAAAGCACAGATTCTTTATGGGGAATTGTAACAGACAGTCCCGCAACGCCCATTTTTTCGGCAAAAAACAGTGCATCAGAAATATTTTTTGAACGAATCGGCAAATAAACCGCATCAACTCCCTGTCGTTTATATCCGCTGTTATGAATTTGCGGACTTGAAGTTTTTAGCAAAGGCCAGCCGGTAATTCCATAAAGGTTCGTATGTTTTGTGATTTCCTTAAAATGATAAAGTTCACTTAGTTCAACAGGATCTGTTTGACCAATAGCGTTAGTATTTTTTAATAATTCCTGCGGAGAAACATAGGTCAAATATGAATCAGAAAATGCAGAAAGAATTCTTGATGGCTGTCCTTCCGGTCCCATTGCAACTAGAATGTGATCATAATCAATCAATTGACCTTCATAAAAAAGATTCGTAACATCAGAAAGATTGGTAGGCATAAAAGCAATTTTCGGGATTTCAAATCCTGTTTTTCGCATCTGATTACAACGTTCTTTCAGATTTTTTACAGGTCCGGTCATATTATGATAACTTCTGATGATTTTAACTCCAAAAGCCTGCGCAGAATCCTGTATTCCCGGCACCTGATAATCTTCTTCAAAATCAACATAAGCAAAATTTCTTGTTTTATCAGTATTTGCAAATGCCAGTGCACGGCCAAAAAGATTCGTTCGTGAAAATTCACTGCCATTAAATTTTCCACCGTCAATATCACGACGGATTGTAAGCAGACAGGGTTGTTTTATAAGGGCCGGAAATCTGCGCACATAAAGCTGTTCTTCCTCTTTCAGATAATCAACCCGAAGTTCAACTATATCAGTCTGCTTTTCGTATTTCTTTGCAAGCAACAAATCTTCTTCAAGGGTTGTACCTGTCAAAGTCATACAAATTAATGGTGTTTTCATTTTTACGACCTTTTATTTTCCTAAAGTTTTTGAAGAAACAAGTTTTCCGGCAATATTAAAATTCAAAGTTGAACCATCAGGAACAGCGTAAGGAATTGTTACATTTCCGCCGGTATGCTTAAAAGTCACAAGCCGATACTTCGGTGCATCAGATGGAACAACATCAAGCGACATTTCTACAGGGAAAGGATATTCATCAGCATCTGCTCTAAAAATTCCGTATGAAGTTCCGTTTACAGGCTCAGAAGGCATTGCAATTTCTACACTACAATGCGAATAAGCGGCAACAGTTCGACCTCTGAAATTCTGTTGAGAAACTACAGTTCCCGGTTTTTCACCGTCAGCCGGCTGAATTGCTGTAAAATCAAAAATAACCCGTGCTGTAACCATCTGCTGAAGCATATCATTTAAAGAAAGCCCCTTTACAACAGGACTTTTTGGATTTTCATAAGAAGAACCACGACTAACTACAAATTCAATGGCAACCGGCTCAGAAATTTTAGTTCCAGACAAAGGATTCTGCTCAATAATTGTACCGGCCGGACGAGTATTAAAAACAAAGCGCGGTTCAGCAATCGTAATCACAGGATCTGCAAGTCCTGCATTCAACTGCTGAATATCATCACAAACTTCTTTGTAATCGCGGTTTACATATTCTGCAACTTCATCAACAACAGAACCGCGGCTTACAACTAAACTGATTCTGCTGTAGCCCTTTACAATTGAACCGGCAGCCGGCGACTGCTCAAGGACAGTACCTTTTTCAGAATGACTGTCTGAATATCTCAAACTGATTTTTGGATAAAGTTCCTTAACCTGAAGTTCAAGAAGAGCATCTTCAAGATTTTTTCCAATTACAGTCGGAACAAGCACCTGCTCCGGACCTTTTACATTTATAAGGAAAATAGCAATGCAAGCTAAAAGCATCGTCAAAAATGCACCGACACAAATAAAAATCATCAATGGGGCATTTGAATTTGTTTTTTCAGACTCTTTTTCAAATAAAAATCCAATTTTTCTGCCTTTTTTTGAAGATTTATTTTTTTTATCTTCTGCCGCCATTTCAGAATTTTCAGAAACATTCTGATTTTCTGTATTCTGAACTTCGTTTACATTTTCTTCATTTTCGTTTGCCATAACTTCCTCTTTTTTATGAGTACACTTGATTTATTGCAAAACAGTGCCAGTAAAATCACGGGCACCGTTCATAAAATCTTTATAATTCATTGCTTTTTTGCCCTGCCGCTGCAATTCCTTTACGCAAAGAAGACCGTTTCCGGTTTTTATTAAAATTCCTTCCGATTTATCAAATTCAACAACAGTTCCAACCGCAGCACTTTCATATTGTGAATCAGATTTTTTGCTGACGGCAGATTTTAAAATCCTCAAAGATAAACCTTTTTCTATGCAAAAACAGCCCGGTTCTGGATAAAATGCCCGGACAGCTGCTTCAATCTTTTTTGCAGAATCGTTCCAGTTTATTTTTCCGTCCTCTTTTTTTATCATTCCTGTGTAAGACGACGTACCTTCTTGTTTTTTTCCAAAATTCAACTGATTTACACCGTCTTTTTCACACACAAGATTTTCTTTTTCATCACAAACTTTTTTAAGAACATCACAAATCAGATAAGCACCACGCTCCGCCGCATAATTTAAAAGACTTTCTGCAGTTTCGGTACCGCTTAACGCAATTTTTTCCTGAGCAACAATGTCTCCTTCGTCCATTTTAAGCCCCAAAGTTTGAATTGTCGCAGCTGTTTCCTTATCTCCATTCAAAATTGCGGCATTTACAGGCGTCGAACCACGGTAATGAGGAAGCAACGACGGATGAAGATTTATTCCTCCATATTTAAACATTCCTAGAAATTTCGGACCAAAAATATGACCATAAGCAAAGCAGACAAGCATTTCGCAACATAACGGTAAAATTGCATCGCGGACAGTGCTGTCAAGATGTTCAGGAGTAAAAACCGGAATTCCTTTTTCCTGTGCAAATGCAGCAACCGCGGTCGGAGTTAATTCCTTGTGCCGCCCTTTTGCACTCGGCGGATTAGAAAGCACACCGGCAATTTCAAAACCACATTCTGCACTTTTTTCAAGGAGGATTTTCAATGTCAGAGCAGAAGCTTCAGGACTTCCGGCATATAAAATTTTCATACTAGACATTCTTTTTTGCCTGTTTGGCAGCAATTTTTGCAGCGATTTTTGCAGCTTTAGCAGCCCTTGCCTTAGCTTTTTCACCGGCACGCTCTGCGCGTTTTTTAAACTGAATTTCAGTTTTTTCTGCAAAATCCTTATCACCACGATCAATAAACATAATTCCGTTCAAATGATCATTTTCATGCTGAATGATTCTTGCGAGTAATCCGTCAGCATCAAGGGTAAAAGGCTTTCCTTTTTCATTAAAAGCCTGAACCGTAACTTTTACTGGACGGCGAATCGTTTCATAAACTTTCGGGATACTCAAACAACCTTCATCATAATCACCAAGTTCTTCAGAAGTTTTTATAATTTCAGGATTTATAAAAACCCGGCGAACATCATCGTCTGCAATTACTACAAACATCCGCAGATTTTTACCAACCTGTGGGCACGCAAGTCCAACTCCGTCAGCTTCAATCATTGTTTCAAACATATCATCTGCAAGCTGCCGGATTTCATCATTTATTTCTTGAACAGGCTCTGCAGTTTTTCTTAAAATTTCTTCACCAAGTTTTGTAATTTCCAAAAGCATTTTTCTTCCCGTTATTTTCTATTCTATGGGCAAAGTTACCTAAAAATTTCAATTTTTAGCGCTTCCCTTATTTTGAATTCTAATCCTTGCAGCATGAGCATGACCTGCAAGACCTTCAACATCACCAAGATAACCGGCCGCAACAGAACTTCTGATAGCTCCAGATTTTCCTTCCTGAACTTTCAGAGTCGTAACCGTCTTTAAAAAACATCGTACACTTAAACCACCGGTGAAACGCGCAGAACCAGAGGTCGGCAAAGTATGATTTAATCCGGCTGCGTAATCGCCAAGAACTTCTGCAGAATAGTGACCTATAAACAGTGAACCAAAATTGTGCACAAGATTTTCTAGTTTTTCACGATTTTCGCCATCATCCATTGCAAGTTCCAGGTGCTCTGGAGCTTTTTTATTTGCAACTTCCGCAGCTTGTTCAACACTTTCAACAATAATAATTTTTCCGTAATTATCAATACTCGCACGGGCAGTCTGTTTTGTAGTCAAAACTTCAAGCTGACGTTCAATTTCCGCACTAACCTTTTCTGCAAGATTCATACTCGGAGTAACTAAAATAGACTGAGCCACAACATCATGTTCAGCCTGAGCAAGCAAATCTGCCGCAACCCATTCAGGATTTGCAGAATCATCAGCAATAATTAAAACCTCAGTAGGACCTGCGACCATATCAATTCCTACAGTTCCATAAACTTCTTTTTTTGCAGCCGCTACAAATTTATTTCCCGGACCAACAATTACATCAACTTTTGGAATAGATTCTGTTCCGTAAGCCATTGCACCAATTGCCTGTGCCCCGCCAACTGCATAAAGATGATTTACACCGCAAATATAAGCTGCGGCCATAATTCCTTCATCTGCATAAGCTTTACCGCCAACAAATGCAGAACCTGGAACCCCAGTCCCATTTCTTTCAGCTTCGTTTTTATCATCAGGATGAACGCGAGGAGGAGTACACATAATTACTTCTTTTACACCTGCCGCAACTGCAGGAGTAACCGTCATAATCACAGAAGACAAAAGCGGAAAACGACCTGCCGGAACATAACAGCCCGCACGTTCAACAGCAATAGTCTTTTGCCCGGTAAAAATGCCCGGCTCCAGTTCACATTCAAAATCACTAAAAGATTCTTTCTGTTTTTTAGCAAATCGCAACGCAAGTTCATGAGAATAAACAAGAGAATCATAAACTTCCCGCTTTTTATTCATCATTTTTTCGGCAGCGGCCTTTAAATCTTCAGGGGAAATTTCAAAAACAGACGGCACGGCAACGTCAAATTTCTGGCCATAAATGCGTAATGCGTTGTCGCCCTTCTTTTTTATTTCGTCCAAAACAGAATTTACAGTCTGAACAGCGGAATTTTCAAAGTCACGACCTGTAAAAAATTCCTTTTCAACATCAGCATATTTTTGAATTTTTATCATATTCTACATCCTAAAAATATTTTTAAATATTTTATAAATGACATCCCTAAAAAAAATCATTTTCAATGCTTTATTTAGAGAGACTTTCGATTTTTAATTCGTTACCTAAAATTGCAATTTTTAGAGGCATCTATAAAATCTTCTCGTAATATTTTTTATTTTTCCTTATGTCTTTTATCAAGCTCGTTATAAACGTCCTGCCAGGTAACACCTTCCTTGTACATAAGCACATTTACAAAATAAAGCAAATCTGCAGCTTCCCAGATAATATCATCTTTACCTTCAGCTTCGCACAATTCTTCGGTCTCTTCTTCAATTTTTTCGCGAACCCGTTTTGAATCTAGCGTTGCGGTATAACTTCCCGGCCGAGGATTTGCAAAACGATCCGCAATCGTAGCATAAAGTCGCCCCATAGTTGAAGGTTCCCCTATCTCCGTTGTAAAACACGTCCAACTGCCGGTATGACAGGAAGGTCCGCACGGTTCAACAGTGGCAAGAATACAATCGCGGTCACAATCCGCACGCATTTTCACAAGATTTAAAAAATTTCCGCTTGTTTCGCCTTTTGTCCAAAGTTCATTTCGCGAACGGCTCCAGAAAGTCAGTTTTCCGCTTTCAAAAGAACGTTCAACCGCCTCTTTATTAGAATAAGCCTGCATCAAAACCTGACCATTTACGCTCTGAGCAATCACCGGAATCAAAGTCATTTTATTAAAATCAAGACAAGCAACAAAAGCATCTTTTAGAGAAACTTTGTTTGTATAAAGTGCCATTCCAAGTTGAACATCACAGTGCATTTTTTCAAGTTCAGCAATTTCTTCCACACTGGAAATTCCACCGGCCGCAACAACCCTGCACTTGACCGCAGAACGCAAAGAACGGACATAATCCATATTTGTTCCCTGCATACAGCCTTCTTTTTCCACGCAGGTAAATAAAAGTTCAGAACAGAATTTTTCAGCCTGTTTTGCACCTTCCACAAGTGGAATGTCAACCGTTTCTGTCCAGCCTTTTACCGCAATTTTTCCGTTTATTGCATCAACACTAATAATAATTCTGTCTTTTCCAACAGCAGAAGCAAGTTCATTCAAAAAAGCTTCGTTCAAAACCGAGCCGCCGGCAACTGGAGACGGATTCCAGGCCGCAGAACCAACAATAACTTTTTCTGCACCTAAACTGATTAATTCCCTCGCCTTTTTTACAGACCGGATTCCTCCGCCAGTACGCACATTACCCTTATGCAAAAGACTTTTCAAAAGTGCCGTATTTACCGTATTTCCTTTTGAATCAACATTTCCAAGTGCTGCATCAAGGTCAATAACCGCAACTTCACCGTATTTATTAAATTCAGCAATCAGAGTGTCAGCGTCATCGCGTTCAAGCATCAGCTCCTTTCCGTTTTTCAACTGAACCACATGTCCGTTTTTCAAATCTATAGAAGAAATTACCATAAAATAATTTTACCAAATTCCTAAGATTTGTACAAATTAAGGATTTTTTATTCTTTTACGGGCGAATCTGCCTGTGGCAGACCAGGCTTTCCAGGGTTCCGCGTTCGCTTCAGCCCGCCCACTATGCGCCAGAACAATGGCGCTTCGTCTGGTCGGTCCACCTGCGGCGCCCTTTCAATCCTTTTCGCAAAATTTATAAAGCATACACGGCCGACCGCCAGTTTCGTAATCTATATCCTGTTTAATCTGCCCCTTTTTCACAAGGTAAGCCAGATAATGCCTTATAGTCACAATGGAAAGTCCAAGTTTTTCAGAAAGCATATCACCGCTCTGCCAGTTTTTATTTTCTTTCATAAAATCCAGAATCAACGAAAGTGTTTTTTCCTGAATTCCTTTTGGCAGGACATTTTCATCATTTTTTTCTGATTTTCCGACTTTTGAACCACCGTTTCCGCTAATTAATTTATCAATCCAATTTTGATCAACGCTTTCATTTGTATTTTCAAATGCAGAAACTTTAGAATCAAATTTTTCAAGGGCAACTTCAAAACGTTCAAGAGCAAAAGGCTTTATCAAAAAATCAATAATACCAAGATGCATTGTTTCTTCAACGGTTGCAGTATCATTGGCGGCCGTTACCATAATTACTTCCGCTTTTATTTTTTGTTCCCGAATTTTTTTCAAAGTTTCAATTCCGTCCATATAAGGCATAAAAACGTCCAGGATTATCAAATCAACGTCATTTTCTTTTAAAAATTTCAGAGCATCGTTGCCGTTGCGTGCAGTTCCAGCAACAATAAATTTCGGATTTCGCTTCACGTAATTTTCGTTAATCATACAGACCATAGGATCATCTTCAACAATCAAAACTTTATACTGCATTTATTTTACCTTTTAGTTTTTCAAAAGATTTTCTACTCTTTCAATCAAAATATCCGGTGTAGAAGCACCTGCCGTAAGTCCAACAATTTTAAAATCTGCAAAAGAATCAGACCTGATTCCATTTTCATCCTGAATAAAAACAACTTTTTTGCAATTTTCACAAGCAATTTCAAAAAGTCTGTTTGTATTTGCAGATTTTTTTCCTCCAATCACAATCACAGCTTCGCATTTTTTACACAAATCAATCAAAGATTCCTGCCGTTCTCGCGTCGCCGGGCAAATTGTATTTTTTATTTCAGTATTTTTGAATTTTTTCTGTATTATTTCTGCAATTTTTTTAAATTCACTGTTACTAAAAGTTGTCTGACTCAAAAGTAAAATTTCACAATCTTCCTTTTTTTCAGTTTTCCGACAAAATTCTTCTGCTTCCTGCGCATTTTGAATAAGTACAAAATTATTTTTGCCGTAACCTTCTATGCTTTTTACTTCACCATGATTTTTATCGCCTGTAAAAATTACAATATCTTTTTTTTCAGAAAGTTCTTTTACGATATTCTGACTGTTTTTTACACGCGGACAAGTTGCATCAATAACTTTTGCCTTAGACACCATCAGTTTTTTTTGAACTTCAGGACTTGTTCCATGCGCCCTTATTATAACCACAGAATTTTCATTCAGGGTATCAATTTCATCACTTCCAATTATTTTAAGGCCCTTTTTTTCAAAATCCACTAAAACACTTTCATTATGAATCAGCGGTCCTAGACTAAAAACCATTTCGCCAGATTTTTCATTC
The DNA here is from genome assembly GCA_963648145.1 of bacterium. GTDB lineage: Bacteria > Spirochaetota > Spirochaetia > Treponematales > Treponemataceae > Treponema_D. The sequence goes on from CAVJCY010000019.1 coordinate 34,113, forward strand.
AGTGCCTTTTGTGCAATTTCAACGGCGCGCCTTACCCCAAAACAAAATCCAAGAATTTCTGCCCGAATAACTTGCATACCAATACTTTATCATAAAATTTTCTCTTAAAAAATATCGTCAATAATTTTTAAGAAATGACTTTTAAGGGAACCTCTAAAAATTGCAATTTTTAGAGGTATCTTTGAAAACGCGATGTTTTAATTCGTTGTATTTTAACGAATTAAAACTCGAAGGCATCTTTAAAAAAGCATTGAAAATGATTTTTTACCAGATGCCCTTAATGCAAAATCGCTGCATAAAAAAAACGCCGTGACTAAAAAATCACGGCGTTTTATAAAAAAATCAGTCAAAAATTAAAAACTGGAAACCTCTAAAAATGCACTTTTTAGAAATACCAATCTATTCAGATTTTTTTGCTGTCTTCAACGAATGATGTACTCCGTATTCTGGTTTCCAATTTTTACGCATAAGTACAATAAATCCACTGGAAATAAAAATTGAAGAATACATACCGCTAACCAAACCAATAATCATTGCAAGTGAAAAATCTTTGATTGATCCTGTTGTAAAGATAAACAAAGAAATTACTGCAAATAATGTTGTTACAGTTGTCAAAACTGATCTTAAGAATGTATCTGTAAGTGCCTGATCCAAAAGTCCTTTAAAACTCTTTTCTTCCGGCATCATTTTCATGTTGTAGCGCAAGCGGTCAAGAATAACTACTGTTGCGTTGATTGAATATCCCATAATTGTAAGAACAGCAGCCAACACTGTTGAAGAAAATTCCATATTTGTCCAAATGATAAATGTAAACATAATACAAGCATCATGTAAGAGGGCAATAATTGAACCTAGAGCAAAGTCCCAGTGGAAACGAATTGCAGCATACAACCAGATAAGAGCAATTACACATACAAACATGATAATTGACTTAATTGTTGTCGTTTTTGACATACTAGGATTTGTAAAATCCTGCTTTACAGTTACAACATTTTCTTTACCAAATTCATCGTAAAGTTTTTTGTTTATTGATTCTGTTACAGCACTCTGTACTGCTTCTTCTGAATTAATGTCGCCGGAAATGTTTTTATCAACACCAGTACGCAACTGATAACTTACATTTGTACCAGTTCCAAGCATTTTTACATCAACACCATGAGTGCCAAGAACTTTTCGTACTCTTTCAACGTCATTCTCAGAAACACTTGCAGGATAAACATAAAGAGGTTCTGTTGTAAGCTGATTTGAAACTGCCGAATTCAAAATTAAATCACTAGAAATACAGCTTCCGTCCGCAACCGACACTTTTACGCCATCAATTTTATTCATTTCTGTCGCAATAGCATCAAGACTTGCAAAATCTATATAAGCGTAAGACTTTGTTTCATTTGCTGTACCGGCACCTGTAATTACAACATCAAGCTGGCTTCTTCCAAATGTTACGGTAATATTTGCAGAACCATCATAAGTAATTGTTGCAGCAGGTTTAGTAATTCTGATTTCTTCAACAAGACCTGGTTTAAAATCAAGACCTAAATTAATTCCCTTGGTAAAAAATCCGACAATACCAAAGATAATTATTACACCACTTATAATTGCACAAGGAAGGAATCCTTTACTGAATTTTTTAGCTGTTTTCATTATTCATTTCCTCCCCTATTCTGCTTAATTCCCCAGCCAATACTTACTTTCTTTGCATGAAGAACATCTGTTTCAAAATCAAAAATAAGTCTTGAAACAAAGAGTGCAGTAAATACAGAAGAAACAACACCTATAGCAAGCGAAACTGCAAATCCTTGAATAGAACCGTTTCCTAAAATTGAAAGGAAAATAGCCGCAATAAATGTTGTAATGTTAGAATCCATAATTGCCCAGAACGCATTTCCAAATCCTAAAGAAATTGCAGCAGCACGGCTCTTACCGTCCCTCAACTCTTCCTTAATTCGTTCAAACACAAGTACGTTAGCATCAACAGCCATACCAATCGTAAGAATCATACCGGCAATACTAGAAAGAGTAAGTGTATAATTGAATGCCGACAGAACAGAGAACATAATGTAAAGGTTCAAAATCTGTGCAATAACAGCGTTAACACCCGCAACTTTATAGAAACAAAGCATAAATACAAGAATCATGCCAAGACCTAAAAGAATAGCAAAAATTCCCTGTCTGATTGCTTCAGCACCAAGAGAAGCACCAATTACCTGCTGACTTTCAACTTCAAGAGGAACATTAAGCCATGCAGTCTGAAGTACCTTCTTGATATTTTCAGCTTCTTCAGCACTAAATCCGCCACTCAAAGAAACGCTGCCACCTGTGATAGCCTGTTTGATTGTAGCATTTGATTTAACTTTATTTTCACTTACGATTGCAAGATTTTCTCCAACATGAGCAGAAGTAAAGTCAGCAAAAATCTGAGCACCTTCCGTATCAAGATTAAATCCAACGTCAATCTGACCAGTTACACCGTCAGACCTTACATCAGCAGATTTTACGTGACTGCCGTCAAGTGCAACTTCCTGCTTAAGAACAACATAAGGTCTTGCTTCTACAAGAGTATCAAGTCCGTAATCATCTTTTTCATAATAACCAAGAACTTCATAACCTTCCGGAATAATATCTTTTGCTTCCTGAGCAATAATGTCGCCAGAAGAATTAAAAGTCGTTGCCGGATGACTTAAGTAATAAGCATTGAATTTATCTGTTGCAGCAGAATCTACCAGACGGAAATTCAAGACTCCTTTACCCATAATCAATGTATTGATTGTATCAGCCTGTGCAGCACCTGGAATTTCAATGTAAATTCTGTCGCTTCCCTGTCTACGGATTGTCGGAGATGTAAGACCAAAGCGGTCTATCCTGCTTGTAAGATTTTCCACAGCATTATTCATTGCATCTTCTTTGTACTGTGCTTCATCAGTGTTAGCATATTCATCACCACGAGATTCAAAAGCAGCGTCAAGGTCAGCGTGAACAACAATGCTCATACCACCAGACAAATCAAGACCTAATTTTACAGAATTTTCATAATAATCTTTAGCTTTAAGAATTGTATCTCTATAACCTGCAGTAAACTGATTCATAAAATCGCTTTCATTATCATAAACAGAAAGAACATCCCTGTAAGTCAAAGGAGAAGGAACTTTCTGATTCAAGTTCTTATAGCGCTTTGAAACATCTTTTTTTATCCAAGAAAATTCACTGCCTATTTCAGCATCATAATTTTCAGCCGCAATTGATTTAAATCTTCGTACATCTTCAGCAGCCTGATCGTTTGCATATTTCTTAATATTTTCAGTAGAACCCAAAGCCAGAGTCTGAACTTCTTTAGGAGTTCTGCCGTACCAGCTTATTGATGGCCATAAAAATGCAAAACAGATAGCAAGGACTGCAATAAGAATTAGAAAACGAGCACGTTTGTTCATCTTTTTGTAAACCCCGAACTATTTTTATTTATTTTTTATTCTGATTTTGTTTCTTCTGCCACAGTTTCAATTTTTTCTTCAGTTTGTTCAGTAACAGATTCTGTCTTTTCTGCAGAAGATTCTGCGGCAGGTGCTGCAACTACGCCTTTTTTGGCAGCTTTTTTTGCAGCTCTTTCAGCTTTTTTAGCTTCAATGGCATCTTTTTTTGCTTTTGCAGCAGCTTCAAGTTCAGCTTTCTTTTCATCAGAAAGTTCTACGGAAGAAACTGCAGAACGATTAAATTCAATTTTCGTACCATCATCAACTTTAAGAACTACAGTGTGTTCTTTTACTTCTGTAACCTTTCCGTGAATTCCACCAATCGTAATAACTTTGTCACCTTTTTTTAGTGCATCAAGCATTTTTTGAGTTTCTTTCTGTTTTTTGTTCTGTGGACGAATCAAAAAGAAGTAGAAAATAACAATAATCAATACAAACGGAATTAATGTAGTGATTAAACTGCCGCTACCAGAAGATGAACCAGCTCCTGAAGCCTGTAATAATGGTAAAAAAGTCATCATATACTTACCAATCCTTTTTTCAATTTTTTTTACTATTATGGAAAAATAGCCTTACAAGTTTAACATTATAAGGGGTTTAAATCAATTTCAAAATTGTTAAAGAGAGGCCAAATGCCTTGTCCAAACGGTCCATTCCGCAGTTCGCTATTCGCTCAAAGCACCAAGCCACACAAATAGTGTGTCTTGCTACTTCTGCTTCGTTTTTTGAAAAAAACTTCGCTGCTGCTCCAGCACCGGGCCGGTTTTTCGTAAAAAATTTAATTTTGAGAGAAAATTATTTTTGCAATTAAAAATTGCAATTTTTAGAGGTTCCCGTTACTTTATCAGCTTTGTAAGTGCTTCGTTCAACTGCCTTGCAGAATTATCATTAGGATTAATTGCAACAACCTGACGCAAATAATACTGTGCCTTGCGATAATCTTCGCGCGAAAAATAAATTTCATAAAGCCTAAAAAGAGAATCACTGTTACGCGGATTAGAAATCAAAGATGAACGAAGGTCTGCAAGTTGCGAATCTTCCGTGAACTGCAAGAAACTTCTTCTATAATAAAGATAGCTTTTCATTTTTGAAGAAACATTAGAATCCGCAAGCTTTCCGTCAAGATATTTTTTTACGCTGTCCCTATTTCCGGTTTTACAGTAAGCAAGAATATAAGCCTGCTGAATTATCTCATCAGAAGGATTTTCTTCGGTCATTTTTTTTGCGTAATCAAGGGCTTCATTTTTTTTGCCACACTCAAGGCAAACCTGAACATGCTTTAACACAAAATCAGAAGAAACTTTGTTGTCATTTTTTGCAATTTTACTGCTGATTTCATAGGCTTCTTTCCAGTTTTCTCTTTTTATAAGACCGTCAAGTGCATATTTCATTGCATCCTGATTATCTGGCTGTATTTTTAAAACCATTTCTGCAAGGTCGTCGGCATATTTTCCGGCAACCGGTGCATCCGTTAAAGAAGCAATGCGGGCTGCAAGCAAAAGTGCCTGCAAATTATCCGGATAAAGCTGCAAAGCCTTTTCAACATTTTCTGTGGCAGTTGTTGTGTTTTTACTCCAATCAAGCTGAATCTGAGCGCGTAAAAGAAGATAATCAAGCGAAGTTGTATTCTGACGTGCAAAAACATCAAGCAAAGAAACTGCATGAATATAATCATTTTTTGCAGCAAGAATTTTTGCACGGAAAAGTACAAAATCAAGATTATTTGGGTTTTGCTGAAGTACGCGAGCAACAAATTCTTCAGCCTCATCAAGATTGCCACTTTCGTAAGCAAGATACGCGGTTTGTTTTAAATAATTTAAATCATTTTCATCAGATTTTAAAGTAGCAAGAACCGCCTGAGATTCCTGCAGCCGTCCGTTAATTCTGAGCAGGCGCGAATAGGAAAGTATAATTTCGTAAACAGAAGAATCTGCAGAATAAGCCAGTTCATAATAATTTACAGCTTCTGCATTTTTTCCTTCTTTTTCGTAAAGATAGCCAAGCATATAATGCGCAAGTACAGAATCAGGATTTAATTTCAAGGCACTCAAAATTGCCTGCTCAGAAAGCGCAAAAACCGAAGAATCTGCAGAAGAATTAAAAATAACAATTGCTGGCAAAATCGTAGAAAGAAAATCTGTATTGCCGGTTGAAAAATCAAAAACGCCTTTAGATGCAGTTTCTAGCGCACCAGTATAAGAATTTTGTTCCGTAATTTCTGGAAGTTCCCAGGTAACCTTTGATTTTGGCCAGACATTTTTAATAATTTCTGCGCCGACATTCAGCAAAATTTTTTCGGCTTCTGTATATTCGCCGTCAGGTTTTCTTATTTTTTGAATTCCTGAAGAAATTGAAGACGGCGTACCTTTTTCAATTTCTTTTAAAGCTTCCTGATTAACTTTGGAAAAAAAAGTCGGTTTTTGAAAAGTTAATTTCTTGGCACCATCAACTAGGCTTGTGGAGTCTTTACGTTCAGAAATCTCAATCTGAGCTACGGAAACAGAAGATTCAGAAATTTCAGAATCTTCCTTTAAAGCAGAAAATCCCGGCTGCAAAGTTAGGCACAAAAATGCCACGATGAGAATCCTGTTTTTTGTAAAAAAAATCTTTTTTGCCAAGCCCCAAATATCCGTTTTTAAAGGCATCTCTAAAAAATCATTTTCAATGCTTTATTTAGAGATACGTGCGAGTTTTAATTTGTTGATATAGCACGAATTAAAACATCGCGTTTTCAGAGTTACCTCTAAAAATTG
>CAVJCY010000020.1:0-39682 GCA_963648145.1 bacterium
GTTTTAATTCGTGCTATATCAACGAATTAAAACTCGCACGTATCTCTAAAAAAAAGCATTGAAAATGATTTTTTAGAGATACCCTTATAGTTTTTCCACTAGGAATTTCCAGCAGCGGTGCGGTTTATTTCCTTCAAAATCTTTTGGAATTGTTATTTCTGTAATGTCTTCACAACTAATCGTGTAGCCAAAAATGGTTACCTGTGGTAATTTTGTGCGGTCAAATTTAAGCCGCTCAGAATTTGTAGAAAAATATAATGTTCCACCTGGATTTAAAAGATTCAGACAGTCTTTTACAAGCTGTGGCCATTGTTTGTTTATGTCTAGAACATTGTAAGTGTTTTTGCTGTTAGAAAAAGTCGGCGGATCTAGAATAATAATATCCCAGCTTTTTGATTCTTTTTTCTGCTGTTCAGTTGATGTTCCGGCCATTATTGCTTTTTTTGCAACGGCCTGATTTTGTAAAAACTGAATGCAGTCTGCACGGGTAAAAATATATTTTGATTTATCACAAAAACCATTTAAGTTCATATTTTCTTTTGCCCAGGCTAAATATGTATTTGAAAGGTCTACAGATTCTACATTCTTTGCATTTCCTGCCGCTGCATAAACGCTGAAACTTCCTGTGTAACAAAAAAGATTCAGTACAGTTTTGCCACTGCAGTTGTCCCGCAAAAAATTGCGCAACGGCCGGTGGTCAAAAAAGAGCCCTGTATCAAGGTAAGACAAAAGGTTTATTTTAAAAATCTGCCCTGATTCCTGAGAAAGGTGCGGAACTTCATTTATTTGTGCTGCAAATTTATTTTCTGCTGAATCTGTAAAATCCTGACTTTTTTCATATTGTGATTTGCCTTTTTGCTGTTTACGCATTTTTTTTATAACGTGTGAATTTTCAATTCCAAGAATCTGAGCTGCGGTTTTTGCCATAAGTTCAATCCAGATTTTTTCTTCATTTTCGGGCCTTTCGTAAGGGCGTTCGTAAAGATATAAAACGGCATAGGTATTGTTTTTGATTTCCTTTTCTGCAGAAAGGTCATTTGCAGAAAGTTTTGCGTTTTGTTCAGTTAAATATTTTGCATTTTCTATTACAGTATTAATTTCCGCTGGCAAAAATTCATATAAATCTAAAGAAACTGGAATTTCTGGAATGTCGCGGTCATAAAGACGGTAGCAGCTTATGCGGTTTTTTCTTGCCCATTTTCTTAATTCTTTGTATTTTTTTTTCAGACGGTTTGAAAATAATTCTGACTGATATTGATTTTTGTTTTCCATAAGTCAGAATTATACAAAAATTGCGTATTTTTGACACTCTTTGCTATAAAAAGTATAATCAGAAACAGTAAAAGCAAGGACTGAAAGTCAAAGTTTTGCAATAAGGTTATCTCTAAAAAAGCAAAATACGGGAAATTAAATTCCCTTCAAAAATATTGAGTTTCACCTGTGTGTGAAGAAGGAAAAAAAATCGCTATGGATTTTATTGAATTTGGTCTTGACGAAAGACTTATGAAAGGAATTGAAGCTGCAGGTTATGTTAGTTGTACTCCTGTTCAGGAACAGGTAATTAAAGCTTCAAAAAAGGACGATGGTTCAAAAGAACCTGATTTGTATGTTCAGTCTCAGACTGGAACTGGAAAAACAGCTGCATATCTTGTTGCAGTTATTAATTCAATGCTAAAAGAAGCAAATGCCGGCAAAAAATGTCTGATTCTTGTTCCAACCCGTGAACTTGCCGTGCAGGTTGAAGAAGAAGCAAAAACTCTTGCCGGAACATCTGGGCTAAAGGCATTTAGCGTTTACGGTGGTGTAGGATACGAAAAACAGATTTCCGCATTAAAAAAAGGCATTGATATTGTGATTGGAACTCCTGGGCGTGTAATTGATTTGCAGGAAGGCGGAAATCTTGATCTTTCAACGTCATCATATTGTGTAATTGATGAAGCAGACAGAATGTTTGATATGGGATTTTATCCTGATTTACGAAAAATTTTAAAATGTCTGCCGGAAGCAGAGAAAAGACAAACAATGCTTTTTAGTGCAACGCTGAATTCTTATGTAAAGAATCTTGCATGGGAATATACTCGCGATTCTGTTGAAATTACAATTGAAGCTGAAAATATTACCGTAAGTGAAATTGATCAGGAATTGCTGCACGTTTCATCTTCTGACAAAATGCGGCTTTTGATTGGTATTTTGAAAAAAGAAAATCCTGAAAGTGCAATTGTTTTTTGTAATACAAAACGTTCATGCGAAGTTGTTGCAAAAAGGTTGCAGATTAATGAAATTAAGGCTGAATTTTTAATTGGGGATTTGCCACAGTCAAAACGTCTTGCAATTTTGAAGTCTTTTAAAGCCGGCAATGTTCCTGTATTGGTTGCAACTGATGTTGCCGCACGCGGAATTGATGTTGATGATCTTGCAATGGTAATTAATTATGATTTGCCTGTTGAAGCAGAAAATTATGTTCACAGAATTGGACGAACAGCACGTGCCGGAAAATCTGGAAAAGCGTATTCTTTCTGTTCTGAGCAGGATGTTTATAATTTGCCGGCTATAGAACGATATGTTGAAATGCAGATTCCGGCTGCGGTTGCCTACGAAGATCAGATGTTGGAAGATAAATCTAGCGGAATGTACATTAAAACAGAAAATTGGCGTGATGATGAACCTTTAACTCACGGTGGTTCACGGCATTATGGTGATAAACCTTACAAAAAACGTTATGAAAACGGTGAAAATTACCATAAGGACGAAAAAGTCGGAAGTTATAAAAAATATGGTAATTACAAAAGGGATGGTTACAAAAAGGATTCTTACAAAAAGTCCAGGAATTATTATGACAAAAAGAATGAAAATAAAAACCCTTATATTAGTGCTGAACAACTTTCCGGAATGTCTTATGAAGAAAGAATGAAAATCTATAAGGAAAGATACGGTTCTAATAATTCTTCTAAAGATTTTTCTCAGAAAAAGAATGAAAAATTCAGCAGAAAGAAAAATTACGGCAAAAATAATTCTTATAACAAAAACAACAGGAATTATAAAAAGAATTTTGATTCTAAAAATAAAACTGAAAAGAAAGTGCCTGCTAAAAAAGGGCTTTTTGCAAAAATCAAGGCATTTTTTACCGGCAAAAAATAATTTTTTTTGCGAAAAATTGACGGTAAATCGTTGCTGCGTAAGGGATTGGAGCAGGCGCGATGGCTGTTTGAACAGCCGGAAGCGAAAACGAAAGAGCACACTATTTGTGTGTCCTTTCGTTTTGGAGCGAACAGCGGAACTGCGCAAAGCCCGACCCGGCGCGTGATTTTTTGAGTTTTATTAAATTTACACTGTGAATGTAGCGCCGGGATACGCCCGAAAAAAAATATAATTTAAGGAAAATAAAATTATGATTACTGTAAGTGATGTAAGTGTTTCTTTTGGAGAAAAACCTCTTTTTAAGGACGTAAATCTTAAGTTTAACAAGGGAAACTGTTATGGAATTACCGGTGCAAACGGTGCCGGAAAGTCTACATTTTTAAAACTTTTGTCCGGAGAACTTGAAAAAGATTCCGGGGAAATTTTTATGACTCCGGGCGAACGTATGGCAGTTTTGAAGCAGGATCACTTTGCCTATGATGAATATTCTGTAAAAGATACCGTTATGATGGGGTTTCCGAAATTGTATGAAATTTCTAAAGCTCGTGATGAAATTTATGCAAAGGTGGATTTTACAGAAGAAGACGGAATAAAATCTGCGGAACTTGAAGCGGAATTTGGTGAAATGGGCGGTTATGAAGCGGAAAATCAGATTGAACAAATGCTTTCAGGCCTTGGCCTTGAAGAAGAATATCACGATAGAATGATGAGTGAACTGGATGAAAGTCAGAAAGTTCGCGTTTTGCTGGCACAGGCAATTTACGGTAATCCTGATGCTTTGATTCTTGATGAACCTACGAACGGTCTTGACATTGAATCTATTACGTGGCTTGAAAATTTCTTGCTTGATTTTGAAAACACTGTAATTGTTGTTTCGCACGACCGTCACTTTTTGAATACGGTTTGTACTTACATTTGTGATATTGATTTTGGAAAGATTACTCAGTTCAGCGGTAACTATGATTTCTGGTATCAGATGACTCAGATTATGCAGCGTCAAGCTCATGAACAGCAGAAAAAAACTGAAGATAAAATGAAAGATTTGAAAGAATTTATTTTACGATTCAGTTCCAATGCTTCAAAGGCAAAACAGGCTACTTCGCGCAAAAAGATTTACGATAAACTTGCAGAAAGTATGGAGGATATTCCGGTTTCTACAAGAAAATTCCCGTACGTTGCATTTAAAGCTGACCGAGAAATTGGAAACAATGTTCTTGAAATAAAAGATTTGAATTATAAAGATGCGGATGGAAATGTTCTTTTAAAGAATTTTAATTTAAAAGTAAACCGTACAGATAAAATTGCATTTGTTGGTATTGAACACAATTCTGTTACAGCACTTTTTGATATTATTAACGGTGCTGTAAAGCCTGATAGCGGGGAATTTTACTGGGGACAGACAACTTCACAAACTTATCTTCCGCGCGATAATAATTCAAGTTTTGATAATGAGCTTAATATTACAGAGTGGCTTAAGCAGTATTCCAAGGAACAGGATGATTCTTATGTCCGAGGATTTTTGGGAAGAATGCTTTTTAGTGGCGATGAATCTTTGAAAAAAGTAAAAGTTTTGTCCGGTGGTGAAAAAGTCCGCTGTATGCTTTCTAAATTGATGCTTTCCGGCGCAAACTGTATTACTATGGATGATCCTACAAACCATTTGGATTTGGAAGCAATTCAGTCTTTGAACGAAGGTTTGATTGCATTTTCCGGAGTTTTGCTGTTTTCTTCTCATGACCACGAGTTTATTCAGTCAATTGCAAACAGAATTATTGAAATTACGCCGAACGGAATTATTGATCGCATGATGAGTTTTGATGATTACATTAATGACAAGCAGATTACAGAAATGCGAAAGAAATTGTATGAAGGAACCGGTAAAAAAATAAAATACCGAGTGTAAATTAAAAATGAAAAGGCACCGTCGCAACTGACAGTGCCTTTTTTTACATTTGTGAATTGAACTTAGAAAGCAAATCTCCGAAAGCGTTGAACGCTTCTTCGTCTGTGAGAGGAGGTTTTTCTTTGTGATATTCAACAAGATTTGAAGGAATTTCGTCTAAAAAGCGGCTTGGCTCTGTTTCTGTAACTTGCATTGCGTGACGTCGTTTTCGGCATGCGGAAATAATGAGTTTTTTGCGCGCTCTGGTAATTGCAACGTAAAAAAGCCTGCGTTCCTCTTCTACATCGCCGTTATTCTCTTCAACTGATCTTGCGTGTGGAATTAATCCTTCTTCTGCGCCTGCAATAAAAACGACCGGGAATTCAAGACCCTTTGACGCATGAATCGTCATAAGATTTACTTTGCCTTTGTCGCCTTCATCGTCCATGTCATCACGACTTAAAAGAGTAATTCGGTTTAAATAATTATAAATGCTTGGATTTGTATTTTCTGGATCATTTTCCCATGTTTCCATAGAATTGAGCAGAAATTCTATGTTTTTTAATTTGAACTGAACGGCCTTTTCACTTTTTGAAAATTCTGTAAAAAGATGTCCCTTGTAATCAATATCTTCAAGAAGCTGGCGCACCTTATTTGCAAGGCCGTGTCCGCTTAAAATTTTCTGGCGATGATTTTCTATAATCTGGACAAAATCATCTAAATCTTCTTTTACGATGTCACTTGCTGTTGAATTTTGTGCGTGAAGTAAAAAATCAATTGAGTTCCATAAGGTACAGCCGTTTTCTGCAGCCGCCTCATTCATAAGTTGAATTGTTGCACGCCCAATTCCACGCCGCGGTGTGTTTATAATCCTCAAAAGATTTATGTCATCGTCATGATTTGAAATAACACGAAGATAACTGATGACGTCCTTAATTTCTTTTCGTTCAAAAAAAGAAGTTCCGCCACTCATTGTATACGGAATGTTATTTTCAAGAAAAGCTTCTTCGATAAAGCGGCTTTGAGTATTTGCACGCATCAAAACTCCAAAATCGTCGTATTTTAGTTTTTCTTCAGTGGCAATGCCTAAAATGCTTTCTGCAATAAAATCAGCTTCGTCAGTTTCGTTTTCCGGCATAAAAATTTCTATAGGTTTGCCTTTGCCTTTTCCACTCCAGAGTTTTTTGTCTTTGCGGTTTGTGTTATGCGAAATTACGCCGTTTGCGGCTTCAAGAATTGTGTCGGTTGACCGGTAATTTTGTTCCAGACGGATTTCCGTGACGTTAAAATCATTTTCAAAATTGATGATATTTTGATAGTCGGCACCGCGCCAGCTGTAAATTGACTGGTCATCATCGCCGACGACGGCAACATTTTTATCCGCTAGAAGATGCATCAGTTCATACTGCTGATGACTCGTGTCCTGAAATTCATCGACCATTATGTATTTGTATCGTTCTTTATATCTTGCAAGAATTTCTGGATTTTCGCGAAAAAGTTTTATTGGCAGTACAATTAAATCATCAAAATCTACTGCATTGTATAGTTTTAAACCTTCCTGATAACTTTCGTAAAGTTCGCGGTACATTTCAGTCTGCTGATCCCAGGTTTTCCGGCCGGTTTTTATGTTGGAAATTATGTTCCCGATTGTGTAAATGTCCATTGCTTCCTGGGAATATTTTAATTCATGGCCACATTCTTTTATGAGAGCGACTCTGTCTGTTTCATCATAAATTGAAAAATTTTCACGGTAGCCAAGGCTTTCAATTTCTTGACGTAAAATTCTTACTCCAAAGGCATGAAATGTAGAAATTGTGAGGTTCTGAAGTTTTTTTTGAGTGAGTTCTTTTATGCGGCTTTCCATTTCGCGTGCCGCTTTGTTTGTAAATGTAAGTGCCAGAATCTGACTTTGTGGAATACCTTTGTCCAGCATATGTGCAATGCGAAAGGTTATTACTCTTGTTTTTCCGCTTCCGGCACCGGCAATTATTAAAATTGCACCTTCTGTTGTCGTTACAGCTTTGAATTGTTCTGGGTTTAATTCTTTTTGTAATTCGGCTAAATCTATCACGATTGAAAATCATAATATTTATAAAAAAAAATCTCCATAATGACGGAAAACTTTTCTGCGGATTTTGGAAAATTAATGTTGTACTTCGAAAACTTCCGTTTTCTATAATGGCGTATTTTCTGATTAGTGGTAAAATCAAATTTATGAAAAAAATTACCTTTATATTATTTTCTATTATTTTTTCTGTTCTTTTGATTTCCTGTTCAAAAGATGACGGAATGGAACTTTCTGAAATTGAAGCTTTGTCTCAGCAGGGGCATTCTGAACTTTTGAGCAAATGCGTTAATAAACCGTGGAACGGCGGAACTTATGTGGATGGCAAGTCTGGCGGAATCTGGTACACGACAATTCTTGATGATCCCAAGACTTTTAATCAGCTTATTGGCGAACGAGATGGTCAAAGCAGTGCTTTAATCAGCGAAACTCTTGATTATCTTTTTGATTATGATTCTTATACGCGCGAGTGGAAGGCTGAAGCAGCGGATTTTAAAATTGAAACGGACGAAAAAAGCGGAATTCTTACTGTTCATTGTAAACTTCGCGACGATATGTTCTGGTCATTTTATAATTCTGACAAAAAAATTCCTGTAACTTCTGATGATATTGTTTTCTGGTACAACGAAATTGCCGGTGATGAACAGTTTTCTTCAAGTTCTTATGGTTCTCAGTGGGTTACAATGCCGGACGGAACTGAAAATCACATTGATTGTGTAAAAATTGACGATAAAAATTTTGATTTTGTATTTCCGCGAATTGTGGCTGACCCTCTGCTTGCATGCAATATGAGTCTTTGTCCGTCTTTTGTTTTTCGCGAGGCAAAAGAAAAAAATGGTGCCGACGGTGTAAAAAATCTGTTCAGTGTAAATTCAGATCCAAAAACTATACCTTCTTGCGGAAGATTTTTTATAACTGAGTACAGTCCTTCTCAGCGCCTTGTTTTTACGCGCAATCCTGATTATTGGAAAAAAGATTCAAGAGGATATTCAATGCCTTATTATGATCAAATGATTTGTCAGATTGTAGGTGATATGAATACCGATTATCTTCTGTTTAAGGAAGGAAAAACTGAAACTTATAATCCTCGGCCGGAAGAAGTCAGCGACGTTGTAAATGCCCAGGGCAATGATTATACGGTTTTTGCAGCAGATGGAAGTATGGGTGCTTCTTTGTGGTCATTTAATCAAAATCCTGTTCATAAAAATGAGTCTTATTACAAATGGTTTACAAAAAAAGAATTCCGTCAGGCTATGAGTTGTCTTTTAAATCGTGACAGAATAATTAATCAAACTTACCGCGGATTGGCAGAGCCAAAATATGATTTTTTCCCGGAGGCAAATCCTTATTACAATTCAGAAATTAGTTTAAAATACCGTTTTGATATTGAAAAAGCCGAAAAATTATTAAAATCTGTGGGGTTTGAAAAAAAATCTGATGGTTTTCTTTATGATGATGAAAATAATAAAGTTGAATTTGATTTAACAATTCCGTCATCAAATACAATTTTTAACGATATTGCTCAGATTCTTGTTGATGAAGCAAAAAAAGCCGGCGTTACAATAATAATCAGGCAGACGGATTTTCAGAAAGTCGTAGAAATGCTCACTTCAACTTTTGACTGGCAAAGTGTTTTTATTGGGTTGGGTTCAAATTTATTTCCTTCGCAGGGCAGTAATGTCTGGCCGTCAACCGGAAATCTTCATTTATGGTATCCATATCAGAAAAGTCCTGCAACGGACTGGGAAGCAAGAGTTGATTATCTTTACAATGAAGGCTGTTACACAAACGATAAGAAGGCGGCAAAAAAAATCTGGGACGAATATCAGGAACTGTTGCTTGAAGAATGTCCGATAATTTACCTTTTGCGTTCCCGAAGTTTTTTTGCAATCCGTAATAAGTGGGATTTAACGAACGTTTATTATGATAATCTGAATGGTGCAAAAACAGAATTTGTTTTTATGAAGGGAACCTCTAAAAATTGCAATTTTTAGAAGGAAATAGTTGAAATTTATTTTTACAGGTGGATTTTGTGGCAAAAACATTTTTATTTTTGAAAAAAGCGGGAATTACAATTTCTATGCCGTGGCACTTGTTTAGAAAAAAAGCTCCGATGTTTTCTTTTATTACCGAAAGAGTTCTTACGATGTTTCTGCTTTTATTTCTGCTTGGTTTTGGTCTTTTTGGCCTGATGGAACTTGCTCCCGGCGATATTGTTGATCAGATGATGACACAGCAGTTAATGTCCAGTATGGACAGTGGCACAAAAAAAAGTTCCGGTGGGGCAGAAAGTGACAATAAATTTACAAGCGACCAGATGGAACATTTGCGTGCAGAACTTGGTCTTGATAAGCCGTTTTATGTTCAATATTTTAAATGGCTCGAAAGAGTTTTAATTCATCATGATTTGGGGACAAGTTTAATTTCGCGTTCTCCGGTAAGTTTTTTAATCAGAACAAGAATCTGGAATTCGCTACTTTTAAATTTAATTTCCCTGGTTTTTATAACCTTTTTTTCTTTTGCACTCGGGGTGTTTTTTTCAAGCAAGGTTGGAACCAAAATTGATATTGCCGCAACGTTTATAGCACTCTTTTTTCACGCTTTTCCGGGAATGTTGCTTTTAATTTTACTTCAGCTTTTTGCTTCTGTTACGGGGCATTTTCCTGTCACGGCATATCCTGATTTTCCTTTCAGTTCATCTCCGGTAAAATTTACTTTCAGTTATGTTCATCATATTTTTCTTCCGCTTTTAGCATCATTTTTGGGAGGATTTGGCAGTACAATGCGAATGATTCGTTCCACAATGTTAGATCAAATGGGAATGCCTTATATTCTGGCACTTCGGGCTAGGGGCGTCAGTGAAAGACGAATTTATTTAAATCACGCATTTAGAAATACGCTGAATCCTTATATTACGGGTTCGGCAAATCTTCTGGCAAGTCTTTTCAGTGGTTCGCTGGTATTGGAAATCATTTTTGCTTATCCAGGAATTGGTCGTCTGATGTATGAGGCGGTTATGCAACAGGATATTAATCTTGTTCTTGCTAACAGTATGTTTATTTCCGCACTTGTTCTGATTGGAATGGTAATCAGTGATATTTTGCTTGCCGTTGTTGATCCTAGAATCCGCTACGGAAAAAAATGAGAGGTTTAGTTATGAAAAAATTCTGGCAATATTTACGGATACGCCCTCTAGCATTTATTTCAACAATTTTTTTGATTTTTGTTTACCTAGTGATGATTTTTGCAGAATTTGTTGCTCCGTATCCTGCGAATCTCACTTTTCAGGAAAATACATATCATCCGGTAAATGTTCAGTTTACAAACGGCCTTATTGCAAAAGAATACAGAGTTATAAGCCGTGTTGACTGGAAATATGTAAAAGTAAAGGGGAGCGATTACAATCATAAGATTTCTTTTTTTGTAAAAGGGAGTCCTTATAAACTTTTTGGCATAATTCCGTGCGACCGTCATCTTTATGGTACAAAGACTGATTCTGATGGTAAAACCTATCCTGTTTATCTTTTAGGTGCGGATAATCTTGGGCGTGACCTTTTTAGCCGCATTGTTTACGGAAGCCGCATTTCGCTTACAATCGGATTTGTTGCGACATTTGTTTCGCTCGTCCTTGCAATCATTCTTGGCGGAATTTCAGGATTTTTTGGCGGGGCAACGGATTGGACAATAATGCGTTTTGCAGAATTTTTTATGCTTATTCCGAGCCTTTATTTTATCCTTTTTCTACGTTCTCTTTTGAATACAAAAATGGACAGCGGAACCTCCTACATGATTATCACTCTGATTTTGTCATTAGTCGGATGGCCGGGTAGTGCAAGAACAATTCGCGGTATAGTTCATTCAATAAAACGTGAAGAATTCGTTATTGACGCTGATATTGAAGGTGTGCCGCCACTTGTCATAATTTTTCGGCACATAATTCCTCAAATTATGAGTCTTCTTATTGTTAGTACGGCGTTGAGTATTCCGGGCTTTATTATGAGTGAAACGACTCTTTCTTATCTGGGACTTGGAATCAGTGATCCTGCGGTGAGTTGGGGTTCTCTTATAAACCGCGAAATTACAACTCTTACGAATTTACGCCGTTTTCCGTGGCTTTTGTATCCGGTTTTTATGCTGCTTTTGGTTACGCTTGCATTTAATTTTCTTGGTGATGCTCTTCGAGACTATTTTGATCCTTACGGGGTAATTTATAACAAAAAGAAACTGTTTAAGAATTTTCAGTCTACAAAAAATAATCTTGAGAAGATTGAAATTGAAAATTTAGAAAATCAATCAGATGATTTAAAAAATGTTCTACTTTCTGTTCAAAATCTGGAAGTAACGTTTAAAATTTTGCGCGGAACAAAATTTATTCCGGTTTATGCAGTCAGAGGAATTTCTTATGAAGTTTACAAAGGTGAAATATTGGGAATTGTTGGAGAATCTGGCAGCGGAAAATCTGTTTCCACAACGGCAATTCCCGGCCTTTTGCCACAAAATTCTTATTCTACGGGGCATATTTATTTTGAAGGCATTGATTTAACAAAACTTTCCAAAAATCAGATTCGTTCTTATCGTGGAAATAAAATCGCTTTGATTTTTCAGGAACCGGGACGTTCTTTTGATCCTTTGCAGAATATTGGCAGTGTTTTCTTTGAAACTTACAGAAATCAAAATCCTAAAATTACAAAGCAAGAGTCTGAACAAAAAGCCGTGTTGATTTTAAAAGAAGTGGGACTTCCAGATCCGATGGCAAAATTAAAATCTTATCCACATCAGTTTAGTGGCGGGCAGTTACAGCGCATTGGAATTGCACTTGCGTTAGCACAGGACTGTAAACTTTTGATTGCGGACGAACCTACAACCGCACTTGACGTGACAATACAGTCTCAGATTGTTTCACTTTTGTTGAAATTAAAAAAAGAAAGGCAGCTTTCCATTATTTTTATAAGTCACAATATAAATCTTGTTGCTCAAATTTCGGATAGAATTGCAGTTATGTACGGTGGAAAAATTATGGAAATAGAGGATTCTAAAAAAATTATCGAAAATCCGTCTCATCCATATACTCAGGCACTTGTAAAAGCTTTGCCGGAATTTGGAAGTCATTACACAAAATCCAAAATGATTTCAATTCCGGGGCGTGTAACAGATCCTGCAAATCCGGAACCTGGTTGTCCTTTTGCTCCAAGATGCAGTTGTGCTACTGAAGAATGTAAAAAGACTCAAAAATGTTACAAAGTTGAAGAATCTGAAAATAACGTTTAGGAAATGTTTATGAAAAATATTCTGGAAATAAAAAATCTTTCTAAAAGTTTTAATCTTGAAGCCGGCTTTTTTGCAAAAAGTAAAAAAAAGGTTTATGCCGTGAATAATGTTTCTTTTGATGTAAAAAAAGGAACTACTTACGGAATTGTTGGGGAATCTGGCTGCGGTAAAACAACAACTGCGCGGCTTATAATTCAAATGTATAAACAGGATTCTGGTGATATTTGTTTTTTTGATGATAGCCCATTGTCTCAAAAAAAAGTTCAAGATTATTCAAAAAAAGAAATGAGACTTTATCGTGAAAAAGTAAAATATATTTTTCAAGACCCGGCCCGCTCGCTGAATCCTAGAATGACAGTTTTTGAAGTTCTGACTGCCGGTTTAAGATATTCAAATCTTTGGAATGGTAAAAAAGATGCCCTTGAACGTTGTGAAAAAATTATTCAGGAAGCAGGTTTAAGTCCCGAAGATTTATTTCGTCGGCCAGCAGAATTTTCCGGTGGGCAACGGCAGCGAATTTCCATTGCTCGTGGTCTTATTATGAATCCTGAACTTTTGATTTGTGATGAAGTTGTTTCTGCTCTTGATGTTTCAATTCAGGGGCAGATTATAAATCTTTTGCTGGATTTGCGTAAAAACCGTGATTTAAGTTTTATTTTTATCACACATGATTTAAAAGTTGCTTCATATTTTTCTGATGTAATTGGTGTTATGTACCGAGGAATTCTTGTCGAAGAAGCACCTGCAGAAAGTCTTTACAAAAATGCTTTTCACCCTTATACAAAACTTTTATTTGAAGGGGCTTTGGGCAATTTTACTGATTCAAATTTTGAAGTAAAAAGTACTCTTGAACAGGAAAATTGCTGTCCGTTTGCTTACCGCTGTTCTTATGCAAAACAACAGTGTAAATCAGAACTTCCTGATTTTCATATTTTGGAAAAAAATCACAAAGTCAGATGTTTTTTGAAATAAGGGATTTCTAAAAAATCATTTTAAATGCTTTATTTAGAGAACCTTTCGAGTTTTAATTCGTTAATTCGTAAAAAACAGTTTTCCATAAATGAAAAAAAAATTAAAAAATGCCAGTTGTACTATTGACACTAAATGCCGTTTATTATAATATACTAATCACGACGCGCCGCAGTAGCTCAGTTGGTAGAGCGCCGGACTGAAAATCCGTATGTCGTTGGTTCGATTCCAACCTGTGGCAATAGCCTAAGTCTTTATTAAGTAAGGATTTAGGCTATTTTATTTTATCACAGTGATAGTCATTTTACGGAAAGTACTCTGAGTGTCATGCATAGTGTCATGCATAAGGAGTTTAAAAAATGACGAAAACTGACGAGCCTTTTATTCTTGTAAAGCGAAAACATTCAAGTTATTATCAAGTTCTTTTTAAGAATCCTGACAAAACATCAAAAACAAGGTATCTTGCCGCAAAAAGCACAAAAGAAAAAGATTTAGGAAGAGCAAGAATTTGTGCTTGGGAATTATACAGTAAGAAAGAAGTTGAAAAAAAATCTTTGTTTACCCGTTCTTTCATAGTTAATCCCATTTTTTTACTCCAGTAACCTAAATTTTACAGGAGATTTATTTGGGTAAGATTTTCATATGATTCACAGCTTTTTTTTCAGTAAGATTTAACGTGATTCAATGCGAAGAATTGTTTATGAAAATTTTTTATGATAAAATTAATGCAATGAAGAATTGTTGTCTGGTATTTTTTTTGATTTTCTGTCTTGCTTTTTTTTCGTGCTCTAATGAGCAGGTTTTAAAAGTAAATTTGACTGAGCAAGATACTCTTAAAACTTTTTTGGAAGACAAAGAAAATGAAACAAACTGGAATGAAGAAATTGAAAGTTCAAGACTTTCGCAAAAAATTGTTCAGGACGGTTCTTTGATTTCTAGCGAAGTGTCTGTGACGATTCAGACTGCTACTGTTACCAAAAATTATAACGACGGACTTTACCCGTGGCTTGAAAATTTTGGTTCGCTTGATACTACTGCACTTTCTAAATCTGATTTAAAATTTGTGAATGATTTTATAACTTCGTTGGTGGAAAATTTTTATAACGGTCCGGAAACTTTTTTCAAATCTGAATATCAGTTTAATTATGAATTTTTCAAAAATGATTTTATAACGCTCTGGAACTCAAAATTCAATGAAGATTTTAATGATGAAAAATCTACTGAAAAATTCTTTACTGACTGGGTTTTAGGTGAGCCATCTTTTTCTGAAAATGAAGTTATTGTTCCTGTCAGATTGTATAAAAATAATAAAACCGCAGATTTAAAGATATTTCAGGAAATAAATCCTCTTGCAAACGGAATTTATAAAATTGAAATTATCAAAATGGAGGAAATTTTATGAATGATAAACTTTCTGGAATAGAAAGGGAACTGGTCGTTCAATATTTAGTTGACGGTAATGTTCCTGTTACTTTGAGCCTTTTTGATAAATCTGATTCGGAATTTTTTGAAAAACCTTTAACTTCAAATTTCTTTCCCGTTGTAATCAAAGATAATATGAATGTAAAACAGAGCGGAATAATTATTATAGAAAATCCGCCCTTGTCCGTTATGAATTTTGCAAGAAAAAAAGTAAAAGTTGAATTTTATTTTAATCGGCTCGGACTTTTTTTTGTAACAACGCTGATTGCTCACGATAAATCTGTTCAGATGACAATTCCTGCTGAAATTTCCCGTATAAAAGATATTGTTGAAGAAAAAAAATATGATTTTTCGGCACAGATTTATTATGATCTTCAGAATTCAGAAAAAATTGCTGCAAATTGCGTTCCTTGGTCAAAAATTAATCTTTTTGCAAAACCTGTCTGGAAGGACATACCCCTTGAAAATCAAAAAAAAGCAAAATCCTATCTTGAAAAATTTGTAAATCTTGCCAGAACTGAAAAAAATATCGGTTACGGAATTCAGCTTATTCCGGTTTGTAATTTTCTTACGGATGATAAAAAAGTTTTTGAATCTGTCGAAAATCGAAAAAAAGATTTTGTCGTTTTATATATTGATAATGAGCGAATTGTTCTTGGAAATGAAAGCAATACTGATAATTTTTCTGAAGGCAACGAATTTGGAATAAAGTTGTCTTTTTCTATAAAAGAAGGTCCTGTAAAATCACGGGATATTTTTGCTACGGCCAAAATTAATAAAATATATCAAAATGAAGAAAAAACTCATATTTGTTCGGATTTAATATATACTTCAATTCAGGAAGAAGACAGCCGCTATTTATACGAGAAATCAAAAAATGAACTTTTTGTTTAGGTAATCTCTAGAAAATATGTGTCATGTATGTTTTAAAAGTTTAAGATTTTGACCTTTTCTATAAATTATTTCCTGTTTTTGTGCTATTATTAACGTATGAAATTAAACAACAAAGTGATTGCGTTTACAGGTGGCGGTACTGGCGGACATATTTATCCAGGACTTGCTGTTGCTGATGAAATTCGGGAAATTGCGGAGTCAAAAAATATAAAACTTGAAATAAACTGGATTGGCTGTTCAACTGGTATGGACAGAAAAATTGTAGAAAGTGCACGAAATTCAAAAGGTGAACTTAGTGCAGACCGTTTTTTTGGTATTTCTTCTGGAAAGTTGCGCCGTTATTTTTCGTGGAAGAATTTTACGGACTGTTTTAAAATTATTGCAGGCTATTTTTCTGCAAGGCGCATTTTAAAAAAAATAAAACCTGCTGTGCTTTTTTCTAAGGGCGGTTTTGTGAGTGTTCCTCCGTGTCTTGCTGCAAAACATCTAGGAATTCCTGTTTTTACTCATGAATGTGATTTTACGCTTGGACTTGCGAACAGAATTAATTTTAAGTCTGCAAAAAAAATGTTTGTTTCTTACGAAGAAACTAAAAAACGTCTTGGAAATGAAGAACAAAAAAGAATTATTGTAACTGGAAATCCTGTTCGTCCAGTTTTTTACAATACGAATTATAAAAAAGGTCTTGATTTTTTAAATCTTACTGAAGATGAAAAAAATGCAAAGCCTGTTTTGATGATTTTAGGCGGAAGTTCTGGGGCAAAGCAGATTAATGAACTTGTTTTTAATAATCTTGACTGGCTTTGCGAACGTTTTACCGTAATTCATCAGACTGGCCTTTTGAATAATGACGAAAAATCAGAAAAAAATCTTTCTGAAAAATATGGAAACTCTTATAAACCGTATCAGTTTATTTATGAACAAATGCCGGATGTTCTTGCAGTAAGCGATGTGATTCTTTCTCGCTCTGGTGCAAATTCTCTGTGGGAAAGTACGGTGCAATTAAAACCTATGGTTTTGATTCCTTTGTGTGGTAGTGGCACTCGTGGCGACCAGGTGGATAATGCAGAATTTTTTAAATCAAAAAATGCAGCGGAAGTTTTAGTTGGAGACGATGCGACTTCAGAAAATTTAAAAAAGGCTCTTGAAATTATGCTTATTCCTGAAAAACGAAAAGCTTATGCGGAAAGTTTAAAAAAATTAATTTCTGATGAAAAACCTGCCAGAAAAATTGCTGAAATTATATTTTCTGAAATGGAGAAATAATGCCAGATTTTGTTCCAATTGATTTTGTATTTTTCGGAATTTTATTGATTTTCGCGTTAATTGCTCTTTTTAGAGGATTTATAAAAGAAATTTTTGGAAAAGCAGCCTGGATTCTTGGACTTGTTGCCGGAGTTTTGTTTTTTTCAAAAGTTTCATTGCTCTTTCAGAAAATTATAAAATATAAAATTCTCTGTAATATTCTGGGATTTCTTGTAGTTTTTATAATTGTTTTTCTTGTAATTGAAGTAATCGGGAAACTTATTTCTGCTGTTTGCGAATTTGATGTAATAAAAAGTCTGGATCGAGGCTTAGGTTTTCTTTTTGGCTTGATTGAAGGAATTGCAATTGTTGCTGTTATAATTTTTATTCTTGATATTCAGCCGTTTTTTTCTGTGGAAAAAATTTTATCAGGCAGTTTCTTTTATAACATTTACTTAAAACTTTTAACTTCGCCAGAGGTTGCTGGTACGGTGGTAGAAAATGCTTGAAAATATTGTTGGTCAGAGTGCTGCTAAATTTATTGGCGCAGATTTAAAAAGAAATATTTTTCCGCGGTCAGTTCTTTTTAGCGGAAGTGAGGGTGACGGAAAACTTTCTACCGCACTTGAAGTTGCAAGAATATTATCCTGCCATTCTGAAGAGAAAAGGTTCAATTGTACTTGTCTTTCGTGTTTACAGCATAAATCTTTGGTAAGTTCAAACGTTATGTTGTTAGGTCCTCGGGATTGTTTTTTGGAAATTACCGCTGCAAAAAAAACTTTTCTTGAAGCTCAAAATCAGAGTTATAAAGATGCCGCAAGATATTTATTTATACGCAGTATCAGAAAATTGACAATGCGCTTTAATTCTATTTTATATCAGGGCGACTCTGATTTGAATAAAATTGGAAGTTTGATTGAATCAATAAACGAGGAGCTTGAAGTTCTTGATTTTCCTAAAATTTTGCCAGGGTACGATGATTTAGTGAAAATTTGCGATAAACTTTCTGAAAATACTCAGTTACTTGAATCAACTTTTCTTTATGATTCAATCCCGATTAATCAGATTAGAAATATGGAAGCCTGGGCGCACATAAAATCTGAAGAAGGAAAAAAAGTAATTATTATTGAAAATGCCGAGCAGATGCAAAATAGTGTTCGTAACGCACTTTTAAAGATTCTTGAAGAGCCACCTGAAGACTGTCAGTTTATTCTTTTGACAAACAAGCGCAATTCCATCATGGAAACAATTCTTTCTAGGGTTAGAACTTATGATTTTAAGGCTCGCAATGATGAACAGCAGAAAAAAGTTTTAAATCTGGTTTTTCACGCTGATTATTCGGGGACTATAAATCAATATCTTATGGAATTTTTGCCGGTAAAGCCTGCCGTAATTCATGACCAGTCAAAATTGTTTTTTTCTTCCGTTCAAAATAGAAAAATTCCGGATGTAATTCAAATTGTACAAAAATGTGAATCCTTTATTCCACGCGTTATTTTAAAAATCTTTTTACAAGATTTAAATGATTATCTGATTCCTCTAAGAAAAACGCCACTTGGTTGTGAATGTCTTTATAAATGCATCCGTATAATGCAGAATTTCCGCGACAATATTAATTTATATAATCAAAATCCCAGGGCGGCAATGGAAACTTTGCTTCGGGATTTGTCGGCAGTAAATGTTTCTAATGGACAGGTGTTTAAACTATGCGGCGATATGTAAAAAAACTTTCTCAAAAACTTTCTATACTTCCACGCGAAAAGCTGGAAGAAATTACAGAGACTTCTTTTCAGCAGAATGATAATCTTTACGAAATTATTGATTCAATTTCTACCGGTCTTTTGATTCTTGATAATGACTTTAATATTCTTGAAACCAATGCGATTCTTGAAGGGCTTTTGGAATTTAATTGTCATCTTGATGATTCAAAAATTTCAAATGTTCCCGTCTGGGATTTAATAACGGACAAGGAAATTGCGGATTATATAAAATATGTAAAAGAAAAAGACATTACAAATTCTTGCGAAGAATTTTCAACTTCTACAAGTGGTGGTTCTGTAAGATTTTTAAGCATTACTGTAAATCCTTTGAATATAAAAAATAAACTTTCCGGTCGAATTATTTTGATTACGGATATAACGGAAAGAAAATCTCAGGATGTTTTGCTTCATCGTATGGAAAATATGGCAAATCTTACAACGCTTGCGGCTGGAATGGCTCACGAAATAAAAAATCCGCTAGCGGCAATTAGTATTCACATGCAATTGATTGAAAAAGCAATTACAAAGGCAAGAAATAATCAGAATATTCTGCCAGAAAAAAAATTTGTTGAAGAACATATCAGCGTTGTGAACGAAGAAATTCAGCATCTAAATAAACTTGTGATGGATTTTCTTTTTGCAGTGCGTCCTGTTAATGCAAGCCTTGAGTTAAAAAATCCAGATGAACTTATAAAAAATATTGTTTCATTTTTTGAGGCGGAATTTAATTCGTATGGCGTAAAAGTTGAAGTAAAATTGCCGGAAAAAAAGGTGCGCCTTATGCTGGACGAGAAACTTTTCCGTGACGTTATTATAAATCTTGCTCAAAATGCACTTGCTGCAATAAAAAGTCGGATTCCTGACTGCAACGAACAGAAATTTTCTGATACTGATGATAAAAATTATCCGGGAATTTTTGGAATTTACTGTGAAATTTGTGAAAATAAATATCTAATCAAAGTAAAAGATAACGGCTGCGGTATGTCTGGTGAAACTCTTTCTAAAATTTTTGAACCTTATTATACGACAAAGGCGAACGGCACAGGACTTGGAATGACGATGGTTTACAAAATCATAAAAGAATTTTCCGGGGAAATTTTTGTTGAATCTGAAGAAGGTACAGGCTCCGTGTTTACAATAAAATTTCCAATCCCTCAGCAAAATAAAAAATTGCTGAATAATCACTAAAAGAGGCGTTTTATGTTTACAATCCTTACAATTGATGATGAAGAAAATATCAGAAACGGGCTTGCCGATAACTTTGAACTTGAAGGTTATAACGTAAAAAAGGCAGCAAACGGTAAGGAAGGTCTGAATTTAATTGCAAAAGGTGATATAGATCTTGTAATTACAGATTTACGAATGGACGGAATTAGCGGTGAAGAAGTTGTTCGGCATGTTACAACCGAAAATCCCGGAATACCGATTATTGTTCTGACCGGACACGGAAGTATTGATGATGCTACGGCAGCCATAAAAGCCGGTGCCTATGATTTTCTTACAAAACCATTGGATCTTAATCATCTGAATTTGATTGTAAAAAATGCTTTAAAAGGTCGTTCACAATCGAAGACAATCACTGAACTTCAGGAAAAATTAAAAAAATCTGAGGTTAATACAGAAATGATTGGAAAAAGTGCTGAATTAAATCGTGTAAAAATGATGATTCAAAAAGCTGCGCCGACAAAAGCATCTGTTTTAATTACCGGAGAGAGTGGCGTTGGTAAGGAACTTGTTGCAAAGGCAATTCACAATAATTCGCCAAGAAAAGATAAACCTCTGATTACCGTTCATTGTGCAGCCTTGAGCGAAAGTCTTTTGGAGAGTGAATTATTTGGTCACGAAAAAGGCGCCTTTACTGGTGCTGATAATTTGCAAAAGGGTCGTTTTGAACTTGCGGACGGAGGTTCAATTTTTCTTGATGAAATTGGTGAAATAAATCAGGTAACGCAGATAAAACTTTTGCGTGTTCTTCAGGAAAAATCTTTTGAAAGGGTCGGTGGCACTGAAACTTTGCACGTTGATGTTAGGGTAATTGCCGCTACAAATAAAAATCTTGAAGAGGAAGTAAAAAAAGGAAATTTCAGGGAAGATTTGTATTATCGCCTGAATGTAATTAGAATCCAGATGCCAAGTCTAAAAGAACGTAAAGATGACATTCCTTTGCTTATGCATTCGTTTTTGAAAGAATATTGTGAGGAAAATGCAAAGGAAATTAAAGGTTTTGATCGGCAATCAAAAAATGCAATGTTAAAATATAACTGGCCTGGAAATATTCGTGAATTACGAAATTGTGTTGAAAGTGCGGTTGTAATGTGTACCAGCGATGAAATAAAACTTGAGGATTTGCCGTTCTCAGTTCAGGAAAAAGGCTGCGAAAATGTAATTACAATTCCGATGGGCATTACGATGGACGAGGCTGAAAAAATAGTTATTCAGGAAAATCTTGCAAATAACTGTGGAAATAAATCTAAAACGGCGGACATTCTTGGAATTGGACGAAAAACACTTCAGCGTAAAGTTGAAGAATATAAAATTGAATAGAGAGTCTTTCGAGTTTTTATTCATTGATATATCATGAATTAAAACATTGCGTTTTTATTCGTTACCTAAAAATAGCAATTTTTAGAGGCACCCTAGATATAAAAAAATTAATTTTTCAAATCTTCAAAATATTTTTTTACAATTTCAAAAGATTTTATAAGATTTTCAGTCTGATTTTTTGTTATTTTCGAAGCATCTTTGTTCTTTGTCGTATCAGGATGATATAGTTTTAAAAGTTCACGGTATTTCTTTTTAATCTGCTCAAAAGTTTCATCTGGAGTTGCATGAAGGGCGTTGAAAGCATTTTGTAAATCTAGCGGAAAGTTTGCAACGGAAGATGATTTTTCAGAAGTTTGAGTTTTATTATTTGATTCTGATTTATCTTTTTTAGTTTTTTGAGGAATTTCCCCTTTTTCTAGAGCCTCTTTTAGTAAATCGCCAAAAGAATCGTACATACCGTTCATAAATTTTCCATGAAAAAAAACGGCTGCCTTGATTTTAGACAGCCGTTAATTTAGTTTTTTATGCCTTAAATAATAGTTCCTGGTGGAATAACGGCACCCTTACGAATAACGATAATACCGTCAGCACTGTAGAATGTGCCGTGGTCACCGTCTTCGTATTTTTTACCGCTTATACCAATCTGGCAGTTATTTCCGATTTTTGCATTCTTATCAATAATTGTATTTTTGATTTTGCAGTTTGTACCAATTCCTGTACATGGAATGCCTTTTTTGTGATTTGCCTGTTTTTCGTTTTCATCATCATAAAAGTCTGCACCCATCATAATTACACCGTCAAGTTCTGAATTGTCTTCAATAATTGACCGTACACCGATTACAGAGCGGTTTAATTTACAATTAGTGATGATACAACCTTCTGATGTAAGAGAACTTGTAATGTCTGCCTTGTTGATTTTTGAAGGAGGAAGATTGCGCATATGAGTGTAAATAGGAGATGTGTTTCCGTAAAAATCAAATGCAGGGTAAGGTTCTGTAAGTGCAATGTTTGCATCATAGAAGCTCTTGATTGTTCCAATGTCTTCCCAATAGCCGTCAAAAACGTAAGAGAAAATTTTTTTCTTTCCGATTGCAAGAGGGAGAATTTCTTTACCAAAGTCTGTGTATTTTTCGTTTTCGCCACCAAGCATTTCTTCCATTGTGCCGGCATTGAAAATATAAATACCCATTGAGGCAAGATATTCTTTTTCTGGCGGAAGACTTCCGCGAGCTTCTGCAGGAATTTTCCAGTCATCAATATTCATTTCTGGCTTTGGTTTTTCCATAAACTGCTTTACCTGATTATTTGAATCAATCTGCATGATTCCAAATCCGGAAGCGTCGTGACGGTTTACAGCAGTTGTTGCAATTGTAATTTCTGCACCAGATTTAATATGAGCGTCCATAAACGCTCTTAAGTCCATTTTGTAAAGCTGGTCGCCAGAAAGAATAATGTAATGAGTTGGTCTTTGTGATTTAAAGTGAATGAAGTTTTTGCGGACAGCATCGGCAGTGCCTTCATACCAGCCGGAATGTTCCAAAGTCTGTTCTGCTGCAAGAATTTCAACAAAACCGCCGGAAAAGCGGTCAAAATTGTAAGAATTTGTAATGTGAAGATGCAAAGACGCAGAATTGAATTGAGTTAAAAGATAAATTTTTTTATAACCAGAGTTAATACAGTTAGAAAGTGGAATATCTACGATTCTGTATTTGCCACCAAAAGAAACGGCCGGTTTTGAACGTTCCTTTGTAAGCGGATAAAGTCTTGTTCCTTTTCCGCCACCTAGAATAATTGCCAGTACACGAGGTTCGCTATTTGACATAAAAATTTCTCCCATAAAATAGATTTTTTTTTACAATTTTCAAACTATTTTTGATAGATATTATTATAAATCTGAAATTTTCAGATTGCAAATATTAATTAGAGTCAAGTTTGTATCTGGACTTTATAAAAATGGCTTAGGAATTGGAGCAGCCGCGAAGGTTGTTTGAACAACCGAAGCGGAAACCCACAAGCACGCAATTTGCGTGCTGAGGATTTTGGAAGCGAATGCTGGAACTGCGGAAAGTCCGACCCCGGTGCATAAAATCCGGTATTTTTTTTGCAGAAAATAAATTGCACCGGGGGAAGCTCCGTATCATATAAGGGAACCTCTAAAAATTGCAATTTTTAGAGATACCCATAACAAAAAAATTCTAAACAAAAAATTTCAGCTTCCGATAAAAAAATAAGGGTGAAAACCCAAAAGGTGTAAACAAAATATTTAGTGAGGTACAAATGATTAGAGGCTGGTACACTGGTGCTTCTGGAATGAATGCTCAGCAGAACAGACTTGATGCAATATCCAATAATCTGGCAAATGTTGATACTGCCGGTTATAAACGTGATATTACTGTGAGTAAGTCTTTTCCGGAACTGCTTATCCGTCGTACAAATCTTGACGGCGTATATGAATTAAAAAATGGAATGGGCAGTGCAGATGCTGCTCCTGTGATTGGCAAACTTGGCCTTGGTGTTGAAACTAACGAAAATTATATTGATTTTACACAAGGTTCTTTTAAAGTAACAAATACAAAAACTGATGTTGCATTGAACGGAAAAGGTTTTTATGCAGTTGAAACTCCTTATGGCGAACGCTATACGCGTAACGGTGATTTTTTGATTGGTAAGGAAGGAATTTTAGAAACAAAGGATGGCTATCCGGTTCTTGGAGAAAACGGCTATATTTATGTTTCTGACGATAGATTTACGGTTAATGAGGACGGAATTGTAATTGGCGAAGAAGATTCAGCTGAAATTGACCGTCTTAAAGTTGTACGTTTTGATGATGAACGTTATCTGAAAAAAATGGGCGAAAGTCTTTATTCAACAAATGATATTGCGGGCCCGGCACATATTGCAGAAGGTAACGAACGCCCTTCTTTTTTGCAGGGATACACTGAAACTTCAAATGTAAACGTTGTAAACGAAATGGTTCAGATGATTGAAGTTAACCGTGCTTATGAAGCGAATCAAAAAACAATTACTTCTGAAGATTCTATGATGAGTACGCTGTGGCAGAAAGTTGCCGTTTATAAATAGTAAATTTGGAGGAAAATCATGGTTAGAAGTTTATGGACTGCGGCTACTGGAATGAACGGTCAGCAGTCAAATATAGATGCAATTTCAAACAATCTTTCAAATGTAAATACAACCGGCTATAAACAGCAGCGCGTTGAATTTGAAGATTTGGTTTATCAGAATGTAAAACTGGCCGGAACTCCTGCAACAGAAGATACTGTAACTCCGGTTGGAATTCAGATGGGAACTGGTGTGAAAATTGGCGCAACTCAGAGAATTATGAGTCAAGGCTCTCTTCAGAATACCGGCGTTGATACTGATGTTGCAATTGTCGGTGAAGGTTTTTTTAGAGTACAGCAATATGATGGAAGTTATGCTTATACTCGTGACGGTTCATTTAAAGTTGATTCTAACGGTCAGCTTGTAACAAACAACGGACTTAGAGTTATGCCGGAAATTATTCTTCCGGAAGGTTATGACGTTTCTACGTTGAGTATTACTCAGACTGGTCTTGTGAGCGTAAAAGTAAACGGCGGTAATGAGCCAATCGAAGTTGGTCAGCTTGAATTGTACAGATTTCCAAATGCAGTTGGCTTAAAAGCCGAAGGCGATAATCTTTATAAAGTGACAAATGCAAGTGGCGAGCCAATTGCCGGTCGACCGGGATACGAAGGTTTTGGAGATGTTCGTCATAAGTTTTTGGAAATGTCAAACGTTTCTGTTGTAAACGAAATGGTACAGATGATTGTTGCCCAGCGCGCTTATGAATTTGACAGTAAAGCAATTCAGACAAGCGACAATATGTTGCAGACTGCCGTGAACTTAAAGCGCTAACGGTAAGTTTTAGAAGTATCTTTATTTAGATACGGTAAAAAATGAGGTTTAGAAAATGAATGTCGGTTTAGTTTCAAATTCTTATAGTTCAATTACAAATGGCAGTGGAGCATTACAGGCTTCTAAAATGAATAATGAGTCTTCAAAATTCAGTGAACTTCTTGAACGCCTGCAGAAACAAAATGATGGACGTGGGACTCTTTCTTCAACTCAGATTGTTGAAGAAGGCAAATTGAACGGCGATTATACAAGCGGTTTTGGCGGAACGTTCGTTTCAGATGCTGATAAAAGTGCAAGACCTTCAGGTGCCGCTGCAAATCAAGCCAACGTTCATGTTCAGCAAAAAACTATTGATAAAACTTCTAGACTTTATGAAAAATCAATGGAACTTGAAAATTATTTTGTAAAGCAAATGGTAAACGAAATGCGCAAAACAGTAATGAAATCTCAGAAAAATGATTTTGCAATGGACACTTACGAAGATATGCTTTACGAAGAATATGCCACCGCTTTGACAAAAAATGCCGGTTTTGGACTGGCAGATCAGATTTATCTTTCTTTGGTATAAGTTTTGAAAATCTGAAATGGAAAGCCTTTTCCGAATAAAAAGATATTTTGAGGGGAATCCTCTCTGAATATATGTTTACATCCTACTATGGTCCGGATTGCGTTGCTTTTCGGACCTTTTTTTTACTCATAAGGGCAGTCCGGCACTGCGTGCCGTCGCTATGTTCCGGGTTCCGCTGTCGCTCCAGCCTCCTCACTTCGTTGCGGTGGCCGCCTGGCGGCGCCCTGCACAGCGCTACTGCAGAAGTCCAAAAAATAATTTCACAAAAAAAATTTATGAATTTGTAAATAATCCGTCACTTAATTATAATAATTTTATGAACGAAATTTCTTTGCCGGCAGATTTGCAGGGTCTTCATATTCATTTTGTCGGGATTAAGGGAACTGGAATGGCTGCCCTTGTCGAAATCCTTTTTCATAATGGGGCAATAATTACAGGTTCTGATGTTTCTGAGCGTTTTTACACTGATGAAATTATCGAAAAACTTGGCTTAAAAGCCTTTTCATTTTCTTCTCAGAATATTACAGATGATATTGATTATGTAATTTATTCTTCTGCTTACAAATTGGACAAAAATCCTGATTTGATAGAGGCTGTAAAACGGGGAATTCCCTGCCTTTTGTACACACAGGCTTTAGGTGCTTATAGTTCCCGCTCTTATTCCTGCGGAGTTTGCGGAGTTCACGGAAAAACTTCTACGACCGGTCTTGTCGGTACAATTTTAAAGGAAATAGATTTGCCAAGTCAGGTTTTGGCAGGTTCAATCATCAATTCTTTTGGAAATACTTGTACTTTTACTTCTGATTTGGTGAAAAATGTCACACAGGGACACTCTGACGGTCAAAACATCTTTGTTGCCGAAACCTGCGAATATCAGCGGCATTTTATGTCTTTTTGTCCGCAAAAAATCATCCTGACTTCCGTAGAGTCTGATCATGAAGATTATTATCCCACTTACAATGACATTCGCGATGCTTTTGTAGATTATGTCTGCAAGCTGCCTTCAGACGGAGATTTGATTTATTGTTGTGATGATAAAGGTGCTGCTGAAGTTGCAGGTCTTGCCTTTCAAAGCCGGCCAGACATAAATCTAATTCCTTATGGTCCAAATGCTGCTGGGGATTATTGTCTTACATTCTGCAAAGTCGAAGATGAAAAAAATAAATTTAAGTTAAGACTTTTTGAAAAAGAATTTTACCTTAAAATGCCAGGTCGGCACGAAGTTATGGACGCTACTGCTGCAGTCGCCCTTGTCTGTCAGCTTTTAAAGCGATACAAAAAAAATCCGCATGATTATCAGGATAAAATTTCCCTGGGCCTTGAAAATTTTTCCGGTGGAAAACGTCGCAGCGAAATTGTCGCTCAGTTTTCAAATAGGACTGGAAAGTCAGTTTTGGTGATTGATGATTATGGACATCATCCTACTGCTGTAAAAACTACACTTGAAGGATTCCGGGATTTTTACAAGGGCAGAAAAATTATTGTTGATTTTATGAGTCACACTTATTCAAGAACTCAGGCACTGCTCAAAGAATTTGCTGCTTCTTTTGATTCGGCTGATGCTGTGATTTTGCACAAAATTTATTCATCAGCCCGCGAAAATCCTGCTGATTTTGAAATTACTGGAAAAACTTTGTATGACCAAGTAAAAAAACATCTTCAAAATAAAAAAGATGCTAATTTGAAGGCAGAAAATGTCTTTTATTTTGAAGAAATTCTTGACGCAAAAGACCTTGCTCAGAGACTTTTGGAAAGTCCTCTAGAAGAAAACTATCCGGACGGGTATCTTTTTGTCACAATGGGAGCCGGAGATAACTGGAAGCTTGGCAAGGCAATTCTTGAGAATAAGTGATTTTATGATAGAATAAAACATAGAACTTGAATAAAACGTCATTTCGGATTAGCTCCGGAAGTTTAAGAGATGCTGAAACAAGTTCAGGTTTATCGTGCCAGCATTACATAAGGACATTTCTAAAAAATCATTTTCAATGCTTTTTTAGAGATACCAGCGAGTTTTAATTCGTTAAAATACAACGAATTAAAACATCGCGTTTTCTGTGATTTTCATAAAGAGGTTTAAAATGACATCAATGACAGGCTATGCCTATGAAGAAGTTTCTTCAGAAACTGCTGTGGTTTCAGTTGAAATAAAATCTGTAAATTCCCGATTTTTGGATTTGGCAATTAATCTTCCGCCTTATCTTAATCAACTGGAAAGTTATTTTCGCTCAAAAATTACTGAAAAAGTTGTCAGGGGTAAGGTGGATGTTTTTATTCGCATAAAAGAAATTGAATCTGATGCTGAAATTTCTGCGGATACCGGGGTGGCAAAATCCTATCTAGAGGCAATCAAAAAAGTTGCCCTTGCGACCGGCTATTCAACTGAAATTCCTTTGAGCTTGATAATCAGTCAGCCGGGAGTTTTGAATTCAAATAAATCTTATGATGTTGAAAAATACAAAAAACTGATTGAACCTGTTTTTAATACTTCTTTGGAAAAATTCTGTGCTGATCGTCTGCGGGAAGGCGAAAATATGAAAATGGATTTGAAAGAAAAACTTTCAAAATTGGAAGCCTGTGCTAGATTTTTTACTCAGTGGCAGCCAAAAATGGAAGCAATTTTTAAAGAACAGATTACAGACAAATTCAATGAACTTTTGGGCGATCTTGCTGACGAAAATCGGATTATGACGGAAACGGCCGCTATGCTGGTAAAGTACACGATTAACGAAGAAATTGTCCGACTGAACAGTCACATTCAGGCTATGAAAACTGAACTGGAAAATAACCCCGTACCGGGTAAAAAGCTGGATTTTATCTGTCAGGAAATGAACCGCGAAATCAATACAATCGGCAGTAAAAATCAGTTTGCGGAAGTGGGAGCAATGGTCATCACGGCAAAAGATTCTTTGGAAAATATCCGGGAACAGAGTAAAAATGTAGAATAGGCGAGGTGATTTTATGAAATTGAACAAAGATTTACGGGTGGCAATCAGTGGAAAATCTGGCTGTGGAAATACGACTGTCAGCACCCTGCTTGCCCAAAAACTTGGAGTAAAACTTATAAATTATACTTTCCGTCAGCTGGCTGCCGAAAAAGGCATGACCCTTGCACAAGTCATTGATGCCGCCAAGAATGATGATTCTTATGACAAATATGTTGATAAACACCAGGTTGAATTGGCATTAGCCCAGCCTTGTGTTTTGGGAAGCCGTCTTGCCATCTGGATGCTGACAGCTGCAGATTTAAAAGTTTACCTTTTAGCCAGTGATGAAACCCGTGCTAACCGCGTTTTTAATCGGGAAGGTGGCGACCTGCAGTCTATAAAAGATTTTACGTCTATGAGAGACAGTGAAGATACTGCTCGCTACAAAGAATTTTACGGAATCGATAACAATGATTATCAGTTTGTTGATATTGTTATTGATGTAAATAATAAAACTCCGGACGAAATTGTCCAGATTATTGTTGATAAATTGGCAGAAAAAGGTCTTGTAAGTTTGTAAAAAGTTTAAAAAATTAAGAAAAAAAAGGATACCGAAGTTTGTTTTCCGGTATCCTTTTTTTTCTTTTGACTTGATAAGAGCATTTCTAAAAATTGCAATTTTTAGAGATTCCCTTAATCTTATTTTTTAGGCAAGATTTTATCAAATCCGCAGTAAGGAACCAGAACTTCCGGGATTGTAACTGAACCGTCAGCATTCTGATAATTTTCAAGAATTGCAAGCATTGCTCGTCCAACCGCAATCGCTGTTCCGTTTAAAGTATGAACGTATTTATTTTTACCATCATCATCTTTGTATTTGATGTTAAGGCGGCGGGCCTGGTAGTCTGTACAGTTAGAAGTTGATGTAACTTCGCCATATTCGCCTCCGTTGCGGCCAGGCATCCATGCTTCAAGATCCCATTTTCGGTATGCAGGGGCACCCAAATCTCCTGTACAAGTGTCTACAACGTGAAACGGAAGACCAAGTCCTGTGAAAATTTCTTCTTCAATAAGTCTTAATTTTTCGTGAATTTGATTAGACTGTTCTGGAGTACAATAAGCAAACATTTCAACCTTATCAAACTGATGTACGCGGTACAAACCTTTAGAAAACTGTCCTGCAGCACCGGCTTCTCGTCTAAAACAGTGAGACAGTCCTCCATAAAAGCGGGGAAGGGAAGCTTTATCAAGAATTTCGTCCTGATGATAACCGCCAAGTGTAATTTCTGCAGTTGCAACAAGACAGGTGCCTTCTTCTTCAATAGAATAAACGTTTGATTCATTTCCACGTGGATTAAAACCAATGCCCTTTAATATTTCTTCCTTTGCAACATCCGGAGTAATGAACATCTGAAAATTGTGTTTGCGCAAAGTATTCAGAGCATACATAATCAAAGCCTGTTCAAGAAAAACTGCTTCGTTTTTAAGATAATAGAATTTTGAACCAGAAACTTTTGTTCCGCGGTCAAAATCAATAATATCAAGAGATTCTCCAAGTTGCACATGATCTTTAGGTTCAAAATCAAATATTCGTGGTGTTCCAACTTTTTTTACTTCCAGATTTTCAGTATCAAGTTTTCCAACCGGTGCATCTGGATGTACCATATTTGGAATTTGTCGCGCAGCGTCTTCAAGTTCAGATTCAATCTGTTTTGTTTCTGCTTCGACTTTTGTAATTTCTTCTTTAATTACTTTTCCGGCGGCAATTAATTCTTTGCGTTTGTCATTATCCAGTTTCTGTTTCATCGCAGCTGCGTTTTCATTACGTTTCTGCTGCAAATTCTGGAGGTTTGTGACAAGTTCTGTTCTTTTGTCATAAAGTTCAACAACTTTATCTGCGTCAGCTTTCATGTTGCGGTTAATAATGTTTTGTTTAACTGCTTCAAGATTATCTTTAATAAACTTATAATCAAGCATTTCTTTTCTCCCTATGCTTTAATGGGTATCTCTAAAAAATCATTTTCAATGCTTTTTTTTAGAGATACCGGCGAGTTTTAATTCGTTGATATAGCACGAATTAAAACATCGCGTTTTCTTTCGTTACCTCTAAAAATTGCAATTTTTAGAGGTTCCCTAATATTCTAATAAAAAAACAATTTTTTTTCTTCTACTTTTTTAATTCAATAAATATTCAATTGTAACTGTTGCTGTCACGCTAAAACGACCTTTTTCATCTCTTCCGTCATCAATTTCTGAGTAATTTCTGTCAGCGGTATTTACATAATATTCGCTGATTTGCATAACGCTACCAATCGAGGAGCCTGTCGCACCTGCAATAAGATTTGCCGTTTCAGAAGCGTTTTGTACGGCAAGAGTTCTGGCGGAGCGGATTGCTTCTGTTGTGTCAGAAACAGAATGTTTATAAGAACTCAAATCCACTGATTCATTTTGAACGGCAAGTTTTACAATTTCTGCCACGTTTTCAGGATTTCTTACTGTCACGAGGATTTTATTATTTACCGTGTAATTTGTTGTAATTGTCGTAATTTTTCTAAATGATATTGAATCAGATGATTTTATTATGTCATTTTCAGAAATTCCAAAATTTATCAAATCAGTTTTAAAATTTTCTATTTTTTCTGAGTTTGATGCCTTTGCATTGTCAATATTTCTGTCCTCAGTTGAAAAATCAAAAGTCAGATTAATAATGTCTGAATCAACAAAAACTGTACCCGTGCCACTTACCGAAATTTTTCTTTGCGGTTCGGCAGGTTTTTCAATTTTGCACGAAAGAAGAAGCAGGGGAGTTATAAGAGTAACTGCTACCAACGTTAATTTTTTCATATTTTACCGTCCTTCAAGATAAAATCGTTTTAGATAAATGATTTTCTTACTTGCGTCATTCCAATATTTGCTTGCCGGATAATTTTCCGTCAGTTTTGTATAAGAATCTATTGCTTTGCTTATATTTTGTACAGAAGATTTTGCTTCGTAAACAAGTCCTTGAAGATAAAGAGCCCTGTCAACTTTTGTCTGCGCATATTCGAAAAAATTAATTAATTTTTCAGCAGATTTTTCATAATCTTGATTTTTATAGGCAGTTTCCGCTTCAGTTAAAATTGAATCTGTATCAATTGTCTGCGTTTCATTTTCAATTTCGTTTACAGTCTGATTTTCATTTTGAATCAGCTGTTCTTCAGTTTTGTTTTGATTTTCTTTAATTTCTTTTTTTTCTTCAGACACAGGATTTGAAATATAAAAATGTTTTGATTCTGTTTCTTCAGATTTTTGAGGTTCCTGCTTATTATTTATTGCCTTGTCATTATTATCTTTTACTTTTGGTAGCGGAGTTTTGTATTCCGGTGCTGTAATATGAGTTTTATTAGACCCATTTTTGTTTAAAATCGTTATTTCAATGTAATCGTCAACAAAATCTCCGGTTAAAAAGTCATTTTTGTAAAAATGAGCAATCACACTGCCAGCTTTTTTTGCCTGAAGACTGAATTTTACAGAATCTTCGTTTGTTGTGCGGCCGGAATAAATTATTTCGCGGGTATTGTTTACAAGCCCCGAATAAATCCAGCCGTTACCTGGGTACGTAACGTCAAGAAATTCATTTTTGTTTAAAGTTACAGAACGCGACGGAATAATCTGTTTTTCTTCCTCAATAATGTTTTCTTCGTCGTCTGTAATGTCAATTATACCGTTTTCTTCGTCTGTGGACTGTACATTTTCTATTTCTTCCAGGATATTTTCAAAAGTCTCTTGATTTTCGTTTTCAGAAACTGAACTTTCAATGTTGACTGGATTTTTTTCAGAATTATCTGCTGCACTATTTTCTGCAGTGTCTACATTTTCAGGATTTTCCACTCCGTCAGTTTTTTCTTCGACAGACTCTAGATTTTCTGCATCGCCATTTTCAGAATTTTCTGTTTCAGCATTTATTTCTTCAGATTTTTCGTCATCAGAATTTTCTTCATTTTCCTGTTTTTGAAATTCAGCATCACTCAAAAATATTTCAACTGGCGGAAGCGAATCAAGTTCTGCCTGCAAATCTTCTAGAATTTTATCATCAAGAGGCGTAGCTTCTTCTATGTTTTCTTTCTCAGTTTTTTTTTCAATTACTTCTTGAATTTCTTCTAGTTTCTTTTCATCTTCAATTAATTCAGGTTCAACAATTTCTGCAAGTTCTTCATGAAAAACATCAGTTTTTTCTGCTGAATTTTCTTTATTTGTTTCAGTTTCGTTTCTCTGTTTTTCAATTTGTTCGATTTGTCCTTCTGATGCAGAAATTTCTTCTTTTTGTTCTGATTTTTGCTGTACAATTTCTGTATTTTCTGAATATTGATTTTCCTGTGCGTTCTGATTTTCGTTAATTTTTGGACTTGACGCACAAGAACATAAAATGATACTTGAAGCTGAAATTAAAGAAATAATATATTTTTTCATGGTGCCGCCTTTATAATTTCATTTATGATTTTTTTATTTGAAGCCGAAAGTGAATCAACTTCTCTTGCAGAAGGAACTGTGAACCAGTCGTTAGCGTCTTCTTCCGACCATTTTTTTTCAGACTTTCTTGAAACAGCATAATCTTCCGGCATTTCCGGCCCAGAAGGAATTTCCGCCTTTTGTGTAACAATCAACTGAGTTTTTTGCTCATTTTCTTTCTTTTTGCCGTTTGCAAGCAGAATAATCAGAAGAATAATAATGAAAATCACAAGAAAAATGACTAAAACTGCAATTTTCTTATTTTTTTTATAAAAGTCTAAAAAGTTTTTTTTGAGAAATGAAAATCTTTTTCGGATAATATTCCAAGTGCTAAAAAACATTTCTTTAAAATTCGCAATAAACTTCATATATCAGAATTAATCCTCTGTTTTTTCTGAATTTCCAGCACTTTCGGTTTTTATTCTTTTTGCCGGGCGTGGAGGAAGTACAACACCTTCTTCTTCTGGAACATCTTCTTCAATAAAATCATCTTTATTTGTCAGAAGATCGTCCTCTCGCTTTATTTCTTCGTCACGTTTAATTGTAATCAGTTTTGAAATTCCAGATTCTTCCATTGTAATTCCAAGCAGGGTACTGGCACCCATTGCAGTTTTTTTGTTATGAGTGATTACAATGTACTGGCTGATATTTGCAAAAGTTTCCAGAGTGCTTACAAAACTGGAAACGTTTCTGTCATCAAGGGCTGCGTCAATTTCGTCCAAAAGACAGAATGGAGAAGGTCTAACCTGATATGTCGCGAATAAAAGTGCAACGGCGGTCATAGTTTTTTCA
This sequence comes from bacterium, assembly GCA_963648145.1. Taxonomy (GTDB): domain Bacteria; phylum Spirochaetota; class Spirochaetia; order Treponematales; family Treponemataceae; genus Treponema_D. Next base: position 33,857 of record CAVJCY010000020.1, read on the forward strand.
CCACCAGAAAGCAATGCTATATTTTCAAGTTTTTTTCCAGGTGGCTGGGCATAAATATCAATACCAGAAGTGAGAATATTTGCCGGATCTGCAAGTTTTAATTCTGCACGACCGCCATTAAAAAGTCGTCTGAACATATTATGAAAATTTTTCTTAATCTGATTGTAAGTTTCAAGGAACATTTCCGCAGATTTAGATCTGATTTCTTCTGATACACGCGTAAGGTTTTCAAGACTCTTTTGAGTATCATCATAATTTGCTTTTTGACGTTCGTACCTTTCTTTAACTTCCTGAAATTCCTCCGGTGCCATAAGGTTTGGCGTTCCAAGTGCTGCAAAATCTTTTTTAGTTTCCGAAAGTTTATCTTTAAGTTCATTTGCAGGAGCAATAATTTTGTACATTCTTTCTTCATAATCCATAAGATCATGAGAATATTGATCCATAAAGTTTTGTTTTATGTTTCTGATATCGCTGTCAGAAGTGTTTAACTGCAGTGTAAGGCGTTCAAACTGTTCCTGATATTTGTTCTGTTCATCCTGTTTTTTCTGCAGAGAATCACTTTTTCCGCTTACAGATTTATTGCATTTTGCAATGTCAGTATCAATTATTTTAAGTTCATTTGCAAGTTTTGTTCCGCGATATTCAATTTCTGCGAGTTGATCTTGAATTTCGTTAATCTGCTCATTAGTTTCCTGCGCGCGACGGTTTTCTGTAAATAATTCGTCCTCAACAGAGTGTAAAGAAGTTTTTTCTGTAGTCAGATTTCGTTCAATGAGTGTAATCTGATCTTCCGCACTTTTTATCTGTTCCTGCATCTGAATTTCGTTGATGCGGAGTTTGCTCAAAGTTTCTCTAAATTCTGTGATTTTTTGAGTTAAATCTGAATTTTCTCCGTGCAAATCTCTGATTTTATGATTTAAATTTTCAACTTCAGTTAAATTTGCTTTGATTTTTTCGTCAATATTTCGTTTTTTAGTCATAATTCCTTCAGGACTAAAAAATTCAGACAAAAATGAAGGTGAAACTTCCAGATATTTATTTAAAGCTTTTTCCAGTTCAGAAATTTGCTCTTCCGTTTTTTCAAAAACTTCACAAACCTCTTCCAATGCCTTTTTGGAATCCTGTTCATTATGATTTTGCAAAACAAAGTCAGAAAAAATATTTTTCCGTCCCTTTACATAAATTTTCAGTTTTCCTAAAACTGTGTCTAGATTTTCTTTTGCCGTTTTCATTGCATTTTCAGAAAATCCTGATGATTTTAATTTTTCGTCCAGTTTGCTTACAATGTCTTCCGTAATGGCAGCAAGTTCGTCCTGAAGTTCGTTACGTTTTTTTTCAAGTTCGCCAATTTGAACCCTGCATGTGTCGGTTTTACGGTCATTTTCGGTTATTTTATCTTCATTTTTTTCAATATTTGTTTTAAAAGAATTAATGTTTTTTTTGATGTCGTCTAACTGTTTGTTTTTTACATGAAGAGACGCTTTTTGTTCGTCAATTTCTTCCTGAGCAGAATCAATTCGTTCTTGAATTGCATTTTTTCTTGCATTCAGATTATTGATTTTTTCCTTAATTTCTGTTGAGCGGATATTGAACTGATTTATCAGTTCAATTTTTCCGTTTTTTTCTTTTCCAATTCCTACAAGTTCAGACTGTTTTGTGTAAAGTTCTTCCTGCAAAGCCTTTACTTTATCCATGTTTTCAGAAATTGTGTTGTTGATTTCTTCAATTTCTTTGCGGACTTTGTCTCTTTTTTCTTGAATGGTCTGGAGTTCTTCCTGATGTCTTGTCTTGTCTTGAATAAAATTTTTAAGCCTGATGAGAGTTAAATCAAGCTCATAGTTAAAAATTTCTTCCCTGAGTTTTCTGTATTTTATTGTTTTTTCTGACTGAATTTTTAATGTTTCGTACTGTTTTTTTATTTCATTCAAGGCAATTTCAATTTGAATCATATTTTGCCTTGTTCTTTCTAGTTCACGTTCTGCTTCTGCACATTCAGCCTTACTTCTAGAAACTCCGGCTGCTTCTTCAAAAAGATAACGGCGGTCTTCCGGTTTACTTGAAAGAATTTGGTCGATTTTGCCCTGTTCCATCACAGAGTAGGCTGCTTTTCCAACTCCTGTGTCTAAAAAAAGTTTTCTGATTTCTGTAGGTCCGGCCGGTCTTTTGTTTATAAAATATTCTTGTTCGCCAGAACGGTACATTCGTCGCGTAATAGAAATTTCTTCTTCATCAATTGGAAGTAATCCTTTGTCATTAGAAAGTGTGAGTGTAACTTCTGCAGTATTTAATGCTTGACGTTGTTCCGTACCATTAAAAATAACGTCTTCCATTTTTTCTGCACGCAGATTTTTTGAACGGTTTTCTGCAAGAACCCATTTTATTGAATCTACAATATTACTTTTTCCACAGCCGTTCGGCCCAAGCAGAGCCGTAATTCCTTCTGCAAACTGAATATGAGTTTTATCTGCAAAAGATTTAAAACCGTGAATGTCAAGACTTTTTAGAAACACATTTAACCCCAATAGTAGAATTCCAAAAATTATATCGTATTATTTTTTTTTATTCCATTCACAAGAAAATTCCCTGTAATGAAAAAAATTAAGTGAACCTCTAAAATTTGCAATTTTTAGTAACTCTGAAAACGCGATGTTTTAATTCGTGCTATATCAACTAATTAAAACCCGCACGTATCTTTAAAAAGCATTGAAAATGATTTTTTAGAGATGCCCTTAACTCCATTTAAAAAGACCGGAAGAACCAGTAGCAGGGGGGGGGAATTTCCGGGGAATTGATGACGTAATGAACGAAACCTTGAAAAATAATGCTGTTCAGTGCCTTGTGCCCATGCTTCACGTCTTTTAAATATTTTTTCTAGAATTTCCGATAATTTGAACAATGAAAAATCTTTTTGCCTTTGTTTTTTTGTTATTTTTGTTAACTTTTTCTTGTTTTGCGACTGAAATTCCTCAAAATATTTGTGGAATTTGGGAAGGTAAAGACCGTTATGTTTTTTTTGACCAAAATCAGCAGAATCAAAAGACTCAGATTGTTATTTTTTTGAAAGAATATTACGGCTGGTACATTGACCGTACTGCTGAATACGAAAATTATTCTCAAACACAACAACGGACGCGAAATTCCGGAACAACAAAAGAACCTCTCCAGATTTTTCTAGATTTTCAGGCAATAAATAAAAATGTTTTTGAATTTTCAGGTTCTCAAAACTATTCTGAAATTATAGAAATTGATTTTCAAAATTATGAAAATTATCCTCAAGTGCAAAATGTTCCGCTTTCTGTAAAAAATGCTTTTGAAATTTGCCTTGAATATTCAAAATTTCAGAAAAATAAAATTCCAGTTGCAATTTTAAATGATAATCTTTACTTGGATTTTTATATCCGTTCTCAAGATGATTCTTCTTTTTACCGTGGAAATATTGTTACGCGAGGACTTTTGGCAAGTGAACAGCCTGTTGCTGAAAATATTGGCTGTTATTACATAAATTACGAAAAAAATCTCATTTACAATGTTCGTTATTGGCAGTCTGATATGGATTTTTCCCCAGAATCTAAAGCTGTTTTTTCTTCGCAATATGGCGAGTTTTACACGGATTGTCACATAAAATCTGCGGACAGTGTTTTTTCGTGTGTGAGTGGCAGAAGTCAAAAAATCAGAAATCCTATGGAACCGCTTGCTTTTGATGAGAAAAATTATATTTTTTCGGACGACAAATCCCTTTTGATTGAAAAAAAAGAACCTTACTTAAAAAAATTAGCAGATAAAAAAACTCTTGATGAACTGTTAGAAATTGTGAAAAATCAAAATTCAAAGCGAAAGACGGAGCCTGCACCAATTTTTCCGCCAGATGATTTAAACTGGCACTGGGATATTATTGAACTTCTTGAAAAAGATAATAAAATTATTCAGGCTGTAAGGGCAAGGCAAAAAGAATTTGGGGTGCGTGGACACTAAAATTCACCAGTAAAATTAAAAATCGGAGTCATCACTGATGAAAAAAGGAAAATTTGTCGGATTATTAAATTATCAGTTGTCTTTTAAAAAAAATCTGGCAATAACTTTTTTTACGATATTTCTTATCCCTGTAATTGTAATTTCAATGTTTTTTGTCCTTTTTATTTACACAAGCATGGATAAAAGTGAAATTAATAAAATTGAAACTTCATTAAAAACTACAGAACAAAATTTTAATCAGGCGTTGAATGTCCTTAAGAATTTTTCGGATCATCTTTATGTAAATAAAACTTTGCAGTCGGTTTTGACAAAAAAATATAATAATATTCAAGAAATTTACGAAAATTACGGGTCTTTGACCTTTTTGGAAGATTATCTTTCGTCCTACACGGAAGTTTCAAGTTATAGAATTTATACGGAAAACCAGACTTTGCTTGATAACCGTTTTATTTTAAAAGTTACGGAAAATGTAGCGCAAGCAAAATGGTACAATGAAGCAAAACAAAATTACGGTCGGTCAATCTGGATTTTTAAAGAAGATCCCGTTTCCAAAAAATCATATTTAAGTCTTGTGCGCTCTCTTTGGAACAAAGAAAATGACAGTTTTTACGGCGTTCTAGAAATCAATTTGAATCCTAAATATGTGCAGACCATTCTTGAAAATTCCATTTATGATTCTTTTATTGTTCTTGGATACAATATTATTTACAATTCGCAAGGGCAGCTTCCTTCTTCAACTCAAAATCTTCTGATAAATTATTTTATAAGTTACAACCTTGACCGTAAGTACATAAAACGAATTTCTGTTGCCGGTGGCGAAAAAATGGGAATTTTCGCGGTTGATTTTAACCCTGGCAATACACTCAGCCTTAATTTTAAAATCATTTACATTGTTCCCGTAAAGCAAATTACAACTGCGACCGTAACAACCGTTATTGTCTGTGTAATTTTTGTTTTTCTGATTATTTTTCTTTCGTTTTCTGTGATTATTACTACAAGTTTTTATATTAATTCACGCGTAAAAAAAATTCAAAATCAGGTTAATAATATAATAGGCAATAATTTTGATATTGCTTCTACGATAGAAGGTAATGATGAATTTGAGCAAATTTACCAGTCAATTTATGAACTTTCCGTAAATATGAAAAATCTTGTGAATGAAGTTTTTCAAAAAAATCTTGAAAAAGAACAGTTAGCCCTTGAACAAAGCGAAATCAGTTTCAAAATGCTTGCAAATCAGATAAATCCGCATTTTCTTTTTAACACGATAGAAACAATCAGAATGAAAAGTATTTCTAACGGCGATAAAGATGTTGCCACAATGTTAAAACTTCTAGCCTCGCTTTTAAGATATAATCTGAACGTAAAAGGTCAGCCGGTTTGCCTTTGTGATGAATTAAATGCCGTGCAAAGTTATCTTACAATTCAAAATATGCGTTTTGGCGATCGCGTAACTTATGATGTCGCTACAATGTGTGATGTAGTCAATATAAAAATTTTGCCGTTGATTATTCAGCCACTCGTAGAAAACAGTTTTGTGCACGGTCTTGAAAATAAACTTTCCGGCGGTTTTATTTATGTTCTTATTAATCAAGAAGAAATTGATGGAAATTCAATTTTAAAAATCCAGATTCAAGATAACGGAGAAGGAATTTCTGACGAAAAATTGACGGAACTTCAGCAAAAACTAAAATTCGCAGATTTAAACGAAACGACTTCAATCGGACTTTTTAATGTAAATTCCCGCATAAAAATTTATTACAAAAATGAATCAGGAATTTCAATTCAAAGTAAAAAAGGCGAAGGTACTACCGTAACAATTACAATTATTCAGAAAATTGAAAATAAATAGAG
>CAVJCY010000021.1:0-39173 GCA_963648145.1 bacterium
TTACGACAGGCGTATTTATAAAGGGAACAATTTTATTAAAATAACCAGAACGAATGACTCTCATAGTTAAAAATATATTTCGATATATCGAAAAAAATCAATAAAAAACCTTGTCTTTTTCGCTATACCGAAAAGCGTTGATAGTTTTGATAAATTTTTTCGGTATAGCGAAAAAAAAATAAAAATTCGTAGAGGTATTATTCTGTGACTTTTTAAATATAATTCTGATTTTGCTTTTTACGACGTTACTATAAAACAATTCAACTACAGAATTTTTCTTATAAGCGGAATTCTTCGTAAAATCAAAGTTCCAGCAATGCTAAAAATATTGTAATAAGGGAACCTCTAAAAATTTCAATTTCTAGAGGCAATAAAAGAAAACGCGACGTCTCCGGCAGTTATGCTGCAAAGGCTAGATGCGAAAGAAAACGCTCAAACTACTCTGTAAAATACGCTTTCATTACACCTTTTCCCTTTACATTGATTTCGATTGGGCCTGTAAAAGTAAAATCGTTTTTAAGAGCATTGTAAACGGTTTCGGTAACGCAGATTTTTCCACTCTGGCCGTTGGATTCCATGCGACTGGCAACGTTTACAGTGTCGCCCCAAATGTCATAGATAAATTTTGACTTACCAATTACGCCGGCCACGATTTTTCCGGAGTTTATACCAATTCTCATATTTATTTTGACTTGAGAAGAGCGATTAAAATCACGCAAATCTTCCAGCATTCCTAAGGCAAATTTTACCATTTTGACTAAGTCGCCTTTTTTATTTATGACGCTACCTTCATTTTCTGGATTATTATTTTCAATTTCAGAAGGATAAAAAAGCCCGGTAGCTGCCATGTAGGAATCGCCAATCGTTTTGATTTTTTCTACACCTTCACGCAATGCACGCTGGTCAAAACGGGTAAAAATATTGTTTAAAAGTTTTACAACATTGCTAGAATCCATGGAATCAGACATTTTTGTAAAGCCGGCAATATCGGCAAAAAGAACTGTGGCATTGTTACAGGTTTTTGCGATTGTTTTTCCAGGATTTTCCTTTAATTCGCTGGCAATATTTTTGGGCAAAATGTTTAACAAAAGAGCTTCACTTTTGGCTTCCTCAAGAGCAAGCTCGTGCGTTCTTTCTTTGACAGTTTTTTCCAGTTCTTCCTGATATTTTTTCATCCTCAAAAATCTAAGGCAGATAATGAATACTGTAATGGCAATAAGAACAAAAGCTACAACCAGCCAGAACCAGACAACTTCCCAAAAATAAGGTTGTTTTTCAATTTCGACAGTTTGCATTGTTTCGCTTTGAATGCCGTCGCTATTTGCTGCCGTCACAAAAAATTTATATTTTCCTGGCTTCAAGTTTGTATAAGAAAGGCTGCGGCTTGTGTTCCAAGGGGAAAAATCTTTATCAAAACCTTCGAGTTTTGAGCGGAACTGTGTCTGCTGAGAGGAAATAAAAGACAATCCTGTGTATTTTATTTCAATTCGTTTTACTCCTGGTTTTAAAATAATTTCTTCTCCGTGCCAGTTTAAATTTTCGTTATCAACTACGATTTCTTCTATATTTACAAGAGGGGCAGTTTTGTTAGCTGTAGTGTTTAGTGGGTCGTAAATTGCAAATCCGTCAACGAGTGTGAACCAAATGCAACCAGCAGAATCTTTCATGGATTTTGAGGTTGATGTTACTCCGTCAGAAATAAGACCATCCGTGCGTCCGTAGAATTTTGATTCAATTTGGATATTTTCGCCATTTTTGATTGCGTTAAATTCCTTCATTGAAGCACTGAAAATACCACGGTTGCTAGTCATCCAAACTTTTCCAGAATAGTCTATGATTGCCTGGAAAATTCCGTCTGCACCAAGTCCATTTGCACTGCTGTAATTTACAAAAGATGAGGTTCCGTCATCAGCAAATGACAGGCGAGAAATTCCTTTCCCCGTTGTAATCCAATAATCTCCATCATCCAGCTGTGTAATTTTAAAAATAACATTTCCTGCAAGTCCGTCTTCGTTTGTAATAAACTTCTCGATTTTTCCATCTTTCAGTGTAAAAATTCCGCCACCATCGGTTCCACACCAAATCTCGCCATCTTTATCTTGATAAATACACATAATAAATTCGTTGATAAGACCGTCTGATTTTTTTATAGAAGTTATTTCACTACCAATTATAGAAAGACCACTCGTAGTTCCTACGTAAATATCACCATTTTTCGCCTTGATTGCGACGCGGACTTTGTTTCCGGCAAGACCAGTTGATTCGTCAAAAGTAGAAATACTGTCATCTCTATTCATAAAAACAAAACCAGGCTTTTCGTAACATGAAACAAAAACATCTCCATCATCAGAAACATAAACATCACGAATCCTGACATTTTTACATTTTTGGGTAAGAGCGTTTTCTATGAAAGTTTTATTTTTCAAACAACGCAAGCCCTTATCAGTACCAAGCCAGACAAGCTCTCTTCCCTTATCTTCACAAATAGAATTGACCGTCACCTTCATAGTTGTTGTTCTGAACTTACTTGGAGTAAACATTTCAATGCCGTTTCGGTCTGTAGCAAACCACATATTTCCTTCACGGTCTTGAATCATCTTTACAACATTGTTATCGCAAAGCCCATTCGACGTATCCAGATACGACCATTGACCATCATGCAAAATACTGACACCGGTATCCCGCGAAATCCACATATTGCCATTTTTATCCTGAAAAATACAGCGAATAGTAGAACCAGGCTGATTTCCAGTGCCGACATCATAAACAGTTTCTTGACCAGCGGAAACTTTTACAACGTAATGAGGTTCAACACCAAACCAAAATTCGCCGTTTTTATCCTGGGCAAGACAACTTATCAAAGGATTTTCAAAACTTTTTAGTGAATTGAAGATTTCTACATTTTTATTAGCATAGATATAAAGTTTATTTTCGTTTTGTGGCAAAATCCAAACACGACCGGCAGTATCACAAAAAATCTTAGAAACCAGAATATTTTCCTGACCAAATTTTTGCAAACCAGTAAATTTTTCAATATTTCCAGATTTATCAACGATGGCAAGACCAGCACTCGTGCCAATCCAGACATTTTCTTCCCTATCCTCACAAATTACACGAACAGAATTATTCGGAAGACCATTTTCTGTAGAAAAAGACAAAACCTGTCCCGATTTAGAAATTCTGCAGGCACCTTCATCATTTGAACCAACCCAAATATTACCGGCAGAATCCTCAAAAATAGTCCGTACAGAAACAAAAGGATAATTTTTCATAGTCCGCCTGTTGAGCGTCACAAAATCTACGCCATCAAAACGTACTAGCCCATCGTAAGTTCCCAGATAAATGTAGCCCCCCGATGACTGAATTATATCCGTAATCGTGTTGCCAGGAATTCCGTCCGAAGCCGACCAGGCACGACTAACAAATTCCGCCAAAAAAGAATCCTGTCCCGAAGCCATTTCCGCGTTTTCCGAAGTCAAATCAACGTTTTCAGAAACAACATCATCCTTCCTAAAAGCCACCAATTTATTCGATTGCTGCGAAAAAAGCGGTAAAGCCAACAAATTCATTAAAAGGAAACAAAGCGATTTACTAAATCTTTTCATATCGTGATTTTCTACCTATTTACGACTTTTTGCAATCAAGAAATTTATGGCGTGCGTCATAACCTGCAATTGCTTAATTTGGGCGTGCCCCTCCGTTTCGTTCGGGCTTTGCCCTCACTTCACTCCAGGTCGGCTGTTCCGCACTTCGCTATTCGCTCAAAGTCCGCAGGCAGTGCAGATAGCACGCCTGCGCTCTTCGGTTTCGGCAGTTGAAACTGCCTTCACCGGTGCTACATAGCCTCACGCAGTTTTTCGCACAATCAATATTCCAAGAAAATCAGCAAAGCAAATCTCCTTGAACCTTTAAAGTCGAAGTTGATTTTTTTTCAATGTTTTATATAAAGTTTCGATACGGAAATAAATAAGCAGTACCTATCAGTTGAAGAAATTTCAAATTTTCTAAAATGCACCCCACAATATACAAGAAAATTAATCCGTGATGGAAAAATAAAAGCTGAACAAGTCGGAAAAACATGGGGTATAGACTCGTCTTTTTTGAATGACACAGAAACTATTTTTAAATTTTGCAAAGATATTCCAGACAAGATAAGAAATTCTGATGAAATTCCTCATATTGTTGCCCTCAGTTTTTTTTCCGGTGCAATGGGCTTGGATTATGGAATTGAAAAAGCAGGAATTCGTCCGCTTTTGGCTTCTGAGATAGAACCTAATGCACGCAAGACAATTTTATTAAATCGTCCAAATATTGGCTTAATTGGTGATATTAACAATTATTCAGCCAGAGAAATAAGAAAATTTGCAAACATTTCAGAAAATCAAGAAATTGACCTTGTTATAGGTGGACCTCCATGTCAGGCATTCAGTACTGCAGGTCAGCGGAAAGGATTTCAAGACAAAAGAGGAAACGTATTTCTTACTTTTATAGACAGAATCCTTGAACTTCGTCCAAAATTTGCAGTTATAGAAAATGTCCGTGGAATTCTTTCTGCTCCATTTGAAAGTGAAGAAATGGAAAAGCGTTTTGGATTTGCCCCTAAAACTCCAGAAGAAAAAAAAGGAGGAGCCATTCTTTATATTTTAAACAAGCTTGAAGAAGGTGGGTATACAGTTTCTTTTAATCTTTATAACGCAGCAAATTATGGAGCACCACAAAAACGAGAACGTGTTGTATTTTTTTGCTCAAGAGATGGTCAGAAAGTTCCATATCTTCCTCCAACAAATGATGAAAATGGGAATTTTGATTTACCAAAATGGAGAACCGTCAGAGAAGTTATTTCAGATTTGAAAGAAGAAAATCAAAAATCAATGAAATTTCCAGAACGCCGGCTAAAATTTTTTAAGATGCTCAAAGCCGGTCAATATTGGAAAGATTTACCCGAAAATGTTCAGTATGAAGCAATGGGTGAAAAACTTAAACTTGGCGGTGGAAAAACAGGATTTTTCAGGCGGCTTGCATGGGATTCTCCAAGTCCTACGCTTGTAACAGACCCGACAATGCCAGCAACAGACCTTTGTCATCCAGATAAAGACAGACCTTTAAGCATACAGGAATACGCTAGAATTCAAGAATTCCCAGATGATTGGAAATTTTTTGGAGAAATGAAAGATGTCTATAAACAGATTGGAAATGCCGTTCCAATTAGTTTGGGAACAGCAATCGGGAAACAAATTGTAAAACTTGTAAATAATGAAGAACTTGATTTGCCACCGGAAGAATTTCCATTTTCCCGCTATACATTTACAGATGATGTTTCGGTAAAAAAATTAATAGAAAAACGACTTTCTAAAAAAAAACACGGGAAATAAACTTTCGTTATTTGAAGAGTTTGCCTAATTTCCTTTTCCTAATTTTATATGGTCTTTCAGATATTTTTCAACAAAGGACTTAAAACCTGCTTCTGAAAGACCAAGACCTTTCATTATGTCCGGAACATTATCCCACATAGTTTCACCAGTTTTTGATTTTGTTCTGAACCATTTATGAATTTCTGTTCCTCCCCTTATCGCACTGCTTGATGAATTTTCTGAATTATCCCGATTTTTTATCTGAAGTTCATACCAGATTCCGTTTTCATTTTTTATAAAGTCAATTGCATGAACAAAATCTCCACAACATTCCCTGTAAATCGTTATTGATAGAAAATAATACAAAAAAAGAATATATTAAGTGCCTGGGGAAATAAATCAATGAATAACATAATAAATGCAATTTGTAATTTAGTTGAAAATCCTAAGATTGAACTTATTAGAAATGGTGAAAGTACAAATCGTGCAAACAATATGGGAGAAGCACTTGAAGAATATATAAAAGATATTTTTGCCGGTACAGTTGATTTTGAAGATGGTCAGACAAGAACTGTAGCACTTTCTTCTGTATTTTCGTATTTAGGAAATCAAACGAATCCTCCTGACAGTATGCTTAGAGGTGGAAATTCTGGTGATGCTATTGAAGTAAAAAAAATAGAAACACAAACCTCTCCACTTGCACTTAATTCAAGTTATCCAAAGCATAAATTATATTCAGATAGTCAAATGATAAGTAAAGCCTGTCGTGATTGTGAACAGTGGACAAAACGAGATATGATTTATGCAGTTGGAGTTGTAAAAGACAGGTATTTAAAATCTCTGGCTTTTGTTTATGGCGAAGATTATTGTGCGGAAAAAGAAACGTATGAGAAAGTCAAGACGAAAATAAAAGATGGAGTAGAAACAATAGAAGGTATTGAATTTATCCCCAGTAAAGAATTAGGTCATGTAAATAGGGTTGATCCTCTTGGAATTACATATTTGCGTATTCGAGGAATGTGGGGTATTGAAAATCCTTTTAAGGTTTTTAATTATGTTTACACTCAAAATACAGCAAATGCATTCAATTTTATGTGCATTATTAACAATAAAAAATTTAATTCTTTTGAAAATACTTTTGAACTATATGATTTAGCAGAGAAAAATAAAAACCTTGAAATAACAGATATACGAATTAAAAATCCGAATAATCCAGCAGAATTAAAAGAAGCCAAACTTATAACATTTTTTTGTTAAGGAAATAAAATGAAAGTAATAAGCCTTTTTAGCGGTTGCGGCGGTCTTGACTTAGGATTTGAAAAAGCAGGGTTTGAAATTCCGATTGCAAATGAATTTGATTCATCAATTTGGGCAACATTTGAAAAAAATCATCCTAAAACAAAACTTATCCATGGTGATATTAGAAATATAAAAGAAGATGATTTTCCAGATGAAATTGACGGAATTATTGGAGGCCCTCCTTGTCAATCATGGTCAGAGGCTGGATCTCTTAGAGGAATAGATGACCCACGAGGAAAACTTTTTTACGAATATATAAGAATTCTTAGAAATAAAAAGCCAAAATTTTTTCTGGCAGAAAATGTTAGTGGAATGCTTGCAAAAAGACATTCTGAAGCTGTTCAAAATATTCTTGAACTTTTTAAAAGTTCTGGATATGACGTCTCATTGACACTTATTAATGCTAAAGATTATGGCGTTGCACAGGAACGCAAACGAGTTTTCTATATCGGATTCAGAAGTGATTTAAATATCAAATTTAAATTTCCTAAAGGTTCAACAGAAAGCGATGAGAAGAAAATCACTTTAAAAGATGTAATTTGGGATTTGAAAGATATCGCTGTTCCTGCTTTGCCTAAAAATCACAGAAATCCGAACGCTATAAACAATAACGAATATTTTACAGGTGCCTATTCTCCAATTTTTATGAGCCGAAATCGTGTAAAATCATGGGATGAGCAGGCTTTTACAGTGCAGGCAAGCGGACGCCAGTGTCAGTTGCATCCTCAAGCACCAAAAATGGAAAAAGTCGGGGTAAATAAATGTGAATTTGTAAAAGGTAAAGAGAATCTTTATCGCCGAATGACAGTTCGTGAAGTTGCAAGAATTCAAGGTTTTCCCGATACATTTAAATTCATTTATGAAAATGTTGATGACGCATATAAAATGATAGGAAATGCAGTTCCTGTAAATTTAGCATTTGAAATAGCAACAGCAATTAATCGAATCCTTACTATCTTTGCAACATGATTTACAATTCTTTTTTTGAAGACACAAAAATGACTGCCATCAAAGACGAAAAAAAGCGAGCAGTTTCCGGTTGTAAAAATTCAATTTAAGATGCAAAATCCTCTGCCACAAAACCTTTATGGATACCTCTAAAAATTACAATTTTTAGAGGTAACTCTGAAAACGCGATGTTTTAATTCGTTGTATTTTAACGAATTAAAACTCGCACGGTTCTCTAAATAAAGCATTGAAAATGATTTTTTACCAGATACCCTTATAATTACCTGGAAGCATAAAAGTTAGAAATTTAGGAGTAAAAAAATGCCAGAAGCGCAATTAAAACAAATCCACGTTTCCGCTGCAGTAATCCACAAAACAGACACGGACGGTACTAAAAAAATCTTTGCCACCCAGCGAGGTTACGGCGAATGGAAAGACTGGTGGGAATTCCCTGGTGGAAAAATTGAAATGGGCGAAAGTCCAGAACAGGCCATTGTCCGTGAAATAAAAGAAGAACTCGCTTCCACAATCCATGTCGACCACTTTTTATGCACCGTCGAACACGACTACCCGACCTTCCACCTGACCATGGAATGTTTTTTCTGCACCCTGGTAGCCGGCTCGCTCACACTTTTGGAACACGAAAACGCCCGCTGGCTCACTTTGTCCGATTTCGATAGTGTCAACTGGCTTCCTGCCGACGTAAAAGTACTGGAAAGTGTAAGGACATCTCTAAAAAAATCATCTTAATTCAGAACCTTTCACCTGCAAAGAAAATCCAGCCACCTCCGCTTCCCCCCCAACTTGCACCGTTGAATAAAGAAATAGCCCTACCCTAACGCCAACAAACTGATCCAGCGTATACCGTAATTTCACAGGCCGACCGGCAATTTTTCGTCCAAAATCATTCTCCCCCTCACAATCGCCATCTTCCTTTTCAGCTTCCGCATAATAAAAAGTAACTTCCTGTTTGTCTTTTTTCAGGTTAAAATCAAGGGTAAAAGTCATTTTAGAATTTTCGCAGGGAATTTCGGCAATAAAATCAGGCTCGGACGAATCTGAAACATTCATAGTCCATGGACTGTAAGAAATTTTGTGCTCTGCAACCACAATTTTGAATTTTCCATTCTTTTTTGTCAGAGCAATAAAACCGTACTCTCCTTCCAATGCACAAAGCCCGGCAAAATCACCTTCATTTATTTTTGAAGCGTCAACAGTCGCACTGCAGATACAGTGTTCTGTAAAAATTCTCTGTGTTAGTGTGTTTGCTGCCTGAATTGGGTTTACGACAATTTTTCCACTTTTCAGGTGATATTCTGATTTTGAAAGTTTTATCAAAGATTTTTCGGGAATATGATTCCATTGCCAGCAGGAATTCAATCTCCCCTTATCATCACAAAATGAATCAGAAAAAAGTGGTTGGTATTTGTAGCCAGGACGATTGTCCAAAACGGTAACTTCTGCCGGAACGGTTTGTGGAAAAATTGGTAGTTCCGGATTTTCGCCACTCATATTTTTCTTTGGCATTTTAATTTCCATCAAAAAAGGAATTCTACCCAAAGCTCCGTGGTCCTGGAACAACATCGCATAAATTTTTCCGTCATTCGATTGAACAATTCCGCCCTGTGCAAGTCCGCTGTTCCAGTCAGCAAAATCCGCACACAAAACATCTCCGCCCTTGTATTCGCCGTCCACCCTATCACTAACAAAACAGGCTTCCGTTCGCATTTTTCCTTTTGGCAGATGAATCAGAAAAATATAATATTTTCCATTAATTTTATAAAAATGACTTCCCTCATAACCAAGATTTACTTTTTCTCTATCATCCTTGATTATGACCTTATTAATTCCACCTTCAAGTGGACCGGACAAATCACTTTTCATCTGAATCAGGCGGATTTCCGTATTTCCACTAACAGTAAAAACTCTGCCGTCATCATCAAAAAGCAGCGACATATCATGATAAAATCCCTGGATTTCTGATTTTTTCCAAGGTCCTTCAATTTTTTCAGAAGTAAAAAGATAAGTTTTATGAGTATCATTTGCGACAAAACAAACATAAAACTTTCCGTCATTAAAACGAAGCGATGCCGCCCACATCCCCTGTCCGTAAATTCCCTTATTATCACAAAGTGTCTGACCATCAGTTTTTTCCAGTTCATCAAAAACGTAAGAACAAATTTCCCACTCCAAAAGATTGTAAGACCGCAAAATCACACAACCGGGCATAAAATGCATGGTCGTACTCACCATATAATAGGTATCATCAACGCGAATCACGTCGACATCCGGAAAATCAGCAAAAATAACGTTGGCAGAGCCAGTCTTGTAAACATTCATAGGATTATTCATAAAATATTTATAGCACAAATTGGCAAAAACTGAACTAACACGATAAAATATAAGGAAAATTACGGAAGAAAATTATGTATTCAGATTCGCAGTTAAATTTTTCAAAAATCATTGACGAATGTGGCCTGGACGAAGCCACTCAGATTCTCCAAAATTACGCCATCCACAAACCTTATTTTATGTTAGATTGTGGAATCAAGGCGGACGATATTTTTCACCGCGCCCAGAATTTTAAAGACTGCATAAATCAACTTGATGACGATTCCGCTCAAAAAATTCTGAACAATATGATTCATTTTTCCGCCGGAATTATGCCGGATTCAGAATCCGTTGATAAGCGTTTTGAAGAAGTTGAAAATCTTGAGCGCGCAATTTCAGATTTCCGTGACAGTGACGATGAATTTTCTTCCCGGCTTGTTGCAATAGGTCCGTGCGGAATAGATCACGATTGGGATTCCGTAGAATACGAAGGCCGCGACCACGATTTTTTTGACAATCAGACAATTGGCGACGAACGCGATTTATTTGCACTGCAGCTCACGCTCGGAAAAAAACTGAATTTACCGGTTATTGTTCATTCGCGCAAAGGTTTTAAAGATACCGCCGACGTTCTCAAAGCCGTAAAGTGGAACCGCGGGGTCATTCACGGATTTTCCTACAGTCAATCCGAACTTGAATATTTTTTAAATCTCGGGTGGTACATCAGTTTTAGCGGCACAGTCACCTATTCCGGCAAAAAAACTTTCAACGATATGGCGGATTTAGTCGCCTACGTTCCAAAAGACCGCATTTTAATAGAAACTGACTCGCCATATTATGCGCCCGTTCCGCTCAAAAAAACTCTCAATAATCCTCAAAATATCACGTACATTTACGAATACATTGCATCAAAGCGTGGCACCACAATTCATAAACTTTGTGACACCATTGATTCCAACTGCCAGAAACTTTTTAAGGGAACCTCTAAAAATTGCAATTTTTAGAGGTTCCCTTAAAAAAAAGCACGGCACACAAAAAATGCACCGTGCTTTGGCTTACACCTGGAAAAATCTAGATTCCTATGGCTAAAGTAAGGTAAGACCCCAAGCCGCTCATTGTAAAACTTGTTTTAAAATCCGTGGACTGAAGCGAAATACCGGCATTCAGTTCAAGAATTCTGATATTAAGGCCAAGTCCAACTTCGTGCTTGAAAATTCTGTCCATATATTCTGTAGAAACGTGAGCGTTTAAAACTCCGCCAAGACTCAGGTTTGCACCGGCAAAATATTCCGGATAAACCGAAATTTCCGAAGCATCACTTGAAAAAGGATGAACAACGCCAAGTCCGGCTCCGCCCGTAAATGCCAACAACGAATTTAAATTATAAGTGGCATAGCCTTCAAGTTTAAACGGTCTGTGAATTTTATAATCAGTGTTTATCCATGAAAGATCCATTTCCGATTTATCTTCTTCACTGTTCATTAAATCGTAGGTTTTACCGTCAGAAGTTGTGATTGTCGCAGAAGTTTTTTCTGAATCGTAGAACTGTCCTTTTACAAAATCTTCGGCGTTTGCATTGTAAGCAGCGTCAAGGGTAATTTTAGTACCATGCTTAAGCTGTCCTGGAATCATAGGAACTCTCGTGTTCACTGTAAAATTCAATTTGTCGTTGAATTCATAACTCACAGTTGCACCCATATCAAATCCATAGCCAAAATCAGAAACATTTATATTTTCAAAGAAATATTGTGTTCCGTTTTTATAATTAATTTCTTCCACTGAATAAATTGCTATGGTCTGGCTTACTTCAGCAGAAATTGTTCCGTCCTCAAGATTTGTAAAAGTCATTGAACCTTTTCCCGGTGCCACGTGGAAAATCGGAACAAATAATGTAGGTTTTGCGACAATTTTAAATTTTTTAACGTTAAATCCTATATCAAGATTTCCGTAAGCAAATGCATCTGTCGTGCTATTTATGTCAAAACTCAAAGGATTTTCTTTTGTGTACTGAGTGTAATCATATCCGTAACCAAGAAGATCAAAATAACTTTTTCCAATCTGCAAATATTCGTCAACGGTGGCACCTATAGAAAGATTTAGCGTAAAAACAGGAAGATTTAATTTCAGACCGGCAGACGGAGTTGCCGTCAAAGAAGCCTTATATCCTGAATCAGGAAGTGTGTCAGCAAGTTTTGTAAAATCAATTACAATGTCTTTGACAAATATTTCTGAAAGTGTCAGGCCATTGTTTGAAAAATTTAAAGAAGCATCACCATATAATTCTACAAAACGGTCTGTAAATTTATTTTCTGAAAATAAGGAACAAAAAGTCAAAGCAATTACAGCAGCAAATGTTATAATTTTTTTCATTCTGTACCTCCTTTTATTCAACTGTCTGCGGAGTGTTATTAAAAATTTCAATTGCGTTTTCACCGTTCATTTTAAGTCCGACATCAAGTCTGCATTTTAATGAATCAGAAGAATTGAAACCTTCACGATTTACTCTGAATGATGTTTTGGCATCATCTGTTCCAATATTTACAAGAATATCTGGATTAAAAGGATATGTTTTAAGAACTTTTTTCATTTCTTCGCCAGTAAATTCAAGTTCATTCGATTTTCCGTCAATTTTGAGTATTTTATTCAAACCGGATACAGAATCGTTTAATGTGACATTTGCATTTAAGGCATCATCAACGTCAAGAAGTTTGACTTCAAGTTTGTAATAAAGGTTAAAACTGTCTATACTGTCTGCCAGTTTATAGTAGCCTTCTGTAGTAGTTTCTCCAGGACGATTGAACAAATCTTTTTCCTGATCAGTTTTTTCTGTGGAACTTGAACTTTCACTTGAACTGTCAGAGCTGTTTTCCATCATTTCGCGGATATTCATAGAAATTTTACCGTCCAGTGCAAAATCAAAAGGAAGTTCGCATAATAAATCAACAGAAATTGTAGAAGTATCAGAAGCGGCAAGAGAATCAACCTGATAACCATAAATATTTATATTTTTTGAACTATTTGATGTTTTCAAGTTAAAGTCGTAGTCCATTTTTAATGCAGACGGAAAGTCGTTGATAATTTCAGACAAATCTGTGTAAAAACTTGCCTGTTCATCTGAAAGTCGGGCTATAAAATCAGAATTCTGTTCTGCAGTGATTGTAGCACCTTCTGGGAAAATCAAAGGTGTTTTAAAACTTATTGAACTATCATCAGAAAGAATTGTTTTATTTTGCGTAACAGAATCCTTATCCGTGTAAGACGCTTTCATTGTTCCAACAAGACTTAAATCTCCAAGCAAAGTTGATAAAGTTTCATTTTCTGGTTTTTGAGCATAGAAATAAGTATTTACACTGCCAATTGAAAGTTTTTTTACGTCATCTGCAGAAATCGGAAGATTTTCCAGCATTGAATTTAAGTCAAACGATGAAAGATCTACGTTGCCAGCAACATTCACTGCATCTTCAAGACTCAATTCAATTTTTTCCCAGTCACAAAGCAAACTGATATCAGAAATTTTCAATTCATAAGTTGAGCCGGAAGCAATATTTTTCAGCGTTACACAATTTTCGTAGGTTGTGCCATTAATTTCTTTTTCTGAACCAAAATCAAAATTCAAATAAATTCGACCTTCTTTGATTTCAACATCAGGGTAGGCATTCAATTTTTGTTCTTTTTCGTCAGAATTTCCGTTTGCCGTTAATTCCGCCGTAAATGAATCAAAAATCAGACCGGAAGTTGTAGAACCCGATGAAATTTTTACCGGAATTGAATTTCCTGCCGGCAAAGAATTTACAATTTTGCACTTAACACCAAACCCCTCCCCGTCAACAAGTTCAGTTTCTGATTTGTGCTTTTTTCCCGGATTTGAAGAGTCTTGGAACGTAATTTTTTTGACATAATCAGCTGCCGAAGCCGGAATTTCTGCACTTTCGTCATCAAGATGATAAGAAAGACTTGCCAAATTAAGATTTACCTCAGAAAAACTATCAATATTTACGGCAACAGAAGTTTTTAAAACATCGTCGTCAGTAAATTTAAGTGTCGCGCCGTCGCAATTAACTTTGATGCTTGCATTTACTTTAATTTCAGAACCTGCATCTGAAGAAATTTTAATGCCGCTTAAATCCGCAGTCTTATTGATTAAATATCCGGAAGTAGTCATGTCATCATCAAAATCTGTTTCGTCAAGCGAAAGTCCCATACCTTCAATAGAAAGACTTGTCAGTTCAAGACTTACACCAGTCCAGCCTTCCGGGCATTCCAGTTTGAGCGATGCAGAACCGGTGCCAACCGTTGCATCTATAAATAAATCAGGCAAATCACCAATGCTAATTGTTGTTTCGTCAAGAGTTGTTTCCGGTAATGTAATTGCCTCATCAGAACTGTCTGTGCCTTCAAGATTAATTTCCGCAATTTCAATAATTTCTGCATCCTCAAGACCGAATGTTGCACTGTACAAATGAGCGTAGGGACTTGTCAAAGACAATTCCTTTCCCCCACCATACTGATAATAAATTTCAATCGGAAGATCAGACGGAATATAACCCCTATCCAGCGGAATTTCTATAGTTCCGCCGTCGGTAACGTCAATCCAGTCACCTGTAAAACCATCGTAAGTGTAACCATTTAGTGTTTTTTCTGGAATTATTGCTTTTATTTGCATTTTAAAATCAGAAGAAAGGTCGTTAGAATCCGTTCTTTTAACAGTTCCAACAATTTTTGAACCAGTTTTATATTTCACTCCTTTTGCGTGATGACTTTTCAGAGTTGCTTCTTTTGATCCTTGTTGATAGCCACTAGAACCAGTTTCAACGACAGGAAAAGTTATTGCATCAGTTTCTGACTGTGTACCGCTGATAACCGGTTCAAGAAGTTCTTTTATTGATTTTTCAATTGTCTGATTTGCAGAAAGGGATGGAATTTCAATTGTCTGATTCACAGCTGAGAGAGATGATGAATTTAAAAGCGAATCAACATTTAAAGAATCAAGGTACTGTGACATATCCAGTGGAACTGAATAAACCGGATAATGAATCAAATATGTCAAAGTTTCGTCGCCAGTGCGCTGTAAATCATAAAGCTTAACAGTGCTTCCCATTGATTCATTTAATTTTTGAGTCAGTTTATCAGAATTAACATATTCCGTTAAATCAAAACTAGGACTTCCTAAAGATAGCCTATATTCTGCACTTGTTTTTACAGAAAGTGACTGCGGTATTTGCCAGTTACAGCTGACAAAAGATACGCACAAAATAATAGGAATCAAAATTTTAGTAAATTTTTTCATATATCCTCCGCTGTGAAAAATTCACTATTTGACTAAAAAAAAACAAGTTTCTTTCAATAATTTTAATCCGGTTGAATAGCGGTATTTTGAAAAAAACTTGTTTACTTATCTAAAGGGGACATCTAAAAATTGTAATTTTTAGAAACAACTTTGCCTAAATAAAATGCCAGTTTTATTATAGCACATAATCCTTTTTATTTCTTAAAAAAAGCTGCAAACGGATTATACATTTCTCCGTCATCAGAACCGTTATAAGAACGACCGCGATTACTTCCTCTGTCGTTTCTCTGTCCGCCCCGATTATCTTCGCGTTTAGCAAAATTTGCAGAACCGCTGCCAGATTTTTTTACAACAACTACACGTTTTTTTGTTCCTGTTGAATCTGAAGAAGAACTTTCATTGCGTCGTGAAGTTGACTTTTCACCAGTGCCGGCGCGACTTGCAGCATCTGATTTTAAAGAAAGGCTGATGCGGCGGCGGTCAGTGTCAAGCTCAAGAATTGTAAATTCAAAAACGTCACCAACTTTTACAACTTCCATTGGATCTGTTACAAAGTCATCACTCATTTCTGAAACGTGAACAAGACCTGTTTCGTGCAAACCAATGTCAACAAAAGCTCCAAAATCAACAACATTTCTGATTTTTCCTGTAACTTTCATGCCAGGCTTTAAATCTTCAAACTGAAGAACGCCCTTCTGCATAATCGGAGCCGGATAACCATCACGAGGGTCACGGTTCGGCTTTTGCAATTCTTCTACAATATCTTTTACGGTCTGTTCACCAATATTATATTTTTCTGCAACATCTTTGATTAAATCGGCCGGAATTTTTTCACCTTTTTGAATCAGAGGCAAAACTTCGCGCGCTGCATCATAATTTTCCGGATGAACCCAAGTATTATCCAAAGGATCTGAACTTTCGGCAATTTTCAAAAATCCTGCGCACTGTTCAAATGCTTTTGGTCCAAGCCCCGGAACTTTCTTTAAATCTTCACGACTTGTGATTTTTCCGTTTGCATCGCGGTACGCAACAATTTTCTTAGCTGTAGAAGTGTTAATTCCAGAAACATATTTCAAAAGCATATAAGAAGCAGTGTTTAAATTTACGCCAACATTGTTTACAACTGAACTTACAACTTCGTCCAGCTGATCAGCAAGTTTTTTCTGATTTACATCATGCTGATAAAGTCCAACGCCAATTGCTTTTGGATCAATTTTTACAAGTTCGGCAAGCGGATCCTGAAGACGACGCCCCATAGAAATTGCACCGCGAATCATAACGTCAAGATCCGGGAATTCTTCTGTTCCAACAGGACTTGCAGAATAAACCGAAGCACCAGATTCATCAACAACAGTGTATTTAACATCAGAATCTGCATAATTTTCAGAAATTACTTTAGAAACAATTGCCTGAACTTCGTGAGAGCCAGTGCCGTTTCCTACTGCCAAAACCTGAATATCATATTTATCAATTGCATCATTTAATGCATCATAAGCACCTTTTGGATCTCTTTCCTGATAAATTTTGAAAAATCCTAAATATTTTCCTGTTTCATCAAGAGCGGCACACTTTGTTCCATTTGCATATCCTGGGTCAACACCAAGAACACGACTTCCTTTAATCGGCTGACTCATCAAAAGATTCTTGAGATTTTCGCTAAAAACGCCAATTCCGTGACTGTCTGCTTCGTCCGCTTCGTTACTTCTGATTTCACGAACAACTGCCGGTGACAACAAACGTATAATTCCATCTTCAATTGCATCTTTATGATAGTGATTGTGAATTACGTTTTTCTTCTGAATTAAAGAAACTGCGCCGTCAACATCAACATCGATAGAAACTGAAAGTGCGTTTTCGCGTTCTGCACGGTTAATTGCAAGAATTCTGTGAGGTTTTACCTGATTCAAAGGTTCTTTATAATCCCAGTACATCTGATATGTAGAAACTTTCTGAGCCTGTTCTTCCGTTTGACCTTCCGGAACAATTCCTTTTGTAACAATATTTCCGCTGGTCATATAAAAATCATAAATTGCTTCACGATTTTTTGCATCCTGACTTACGCGTTCTGCAAGAATGTCCTGTGCCCCTGCAAGTGCATCGGCAGCAGATTCTACGTTCAGTGCTGAATCCTCATTGTCAGTTTTTACATATTTTTCTGCTTCTTTTTCAATTTCAGCGTCGTCCATCACTAGCATTGCTTCGGCAAGTGGTTCAAGACCTTTTTCTGCTGCAACCATTCCGCGAGTCTTCTTCTTTTTCTTGAACGGTGCCCATAAATCTTCAAGGGCTGTCAAAGTTGCTGCGGACATAATTGCTTCGTAAAGTGATTCCGTCAATTTTCCCTGGGCAAAAACGCCTTTTACAATTTCCATTCGGCGTTCTTCCAGATTTTTATATGATTTGAAAAGATGATCGATATTCAGAACCTGAACTTCGTCCAGATTATCTGTTTTTTCTTTTCGATAACGGCTGATAAAAGCAACTGTACAACCTTCCTCAAAAAGGCTGATTACGGCACTAACCTGCTGAACACGAATATTCATTTCTTCAGCAATTTTTTTCATGATTGCGACTTCGTTTACGGTTAACGAGTCAATTGATTCTTGTGTAAATTCCATAGTTCGATAAGTTTACGAGAATTGAAAGAAAAATTAAAGTATAGGGAGCCTCTAAAAATTGCAATTTTTAGAAGCAGCTTTATATTACCAGACTATTTTCGTTCAACGTAAGATTCATCTATGGTACTGCTTGCAAACATATCTTCTAGAATGCCCATACAGTTTGAATTTAACAGCTGATAAATATTTGGAATTAAAAGTGCTTTTATGCGCGTATCAAGTCCCGGAGTACCGGACTGAGTCGTAAAAGCAAAAACATAAAGCATTTCGTTATTTAACGGACGCTTCATTATGAGTAATGCATTTGATCTGAACAAAAAGCCCCGTACATTAAAATGAAAATCTGAAATTCTTGTTCCTACTTCAGAATCAAATCTAGTATCAGAAGAAATAAAAGAAAAATGACTCAAACTGATGTCTTGAAGCACACCGTTTAAATGTTCATTCTGGTATTGAACTGAAAATGAACAGGCTTTTGTGCAAATTGCTCGGACATACTTTCTTCTGCCCTGAGCTTGATTTGCGTAAAGCATCTTTACAATAATGTCAAAATTCTGTTTTTTCTGATATTCAAGCTGAATGCAACCACAGGAAACACCAAGTTCAAATAAATACTTATTTTCTATATCTGCACGTGCTTCGCGAGACTGTCGTTTTGCGTACAAAATTCCAATTGAAGTGCGGTTATTATATTTTTTAATAACATCTTTGATTACATTTCCCCAGTCCAAACCGGAAATCTGGTAGTCAATATTAAAAAACAAAATGACATCATGAAAAATTGAACAGATAACGTCTACTTTTTTTTGAATAGAGCACTTGCGGTCATAATTTATGTTGTAACATTCAAATCCTAGTGAAAAATAATCTTCCAGAAAACTTTCCGGAATTAAAGATAAATCCGGAGTAATCAAGAAAGTTTTTCTACCAGTTGCAATTTCATTTACAGATATAGCCACAAGTTACTCCTGAATTCTTATTCTACACCATAAATTCGTTTTTAACTAAATAAATCTTGCAACAGGATGATGTTCAATCATTTTTGTTTTTACCGCAACAATATAACTTCCAAACATTGCCGTCACGGAATCAAAAAGACAGGCAAAAGAACAGATAATCATTGTAGCCGGCTGCAAAAGCAGATAACTTGTGTCATAACCTTTGCCGTAAGTGCTGCAAATTACCTGTAAAAGAAAGAATGCACCTCCGGCCGGCGTTCCGCCTAAAAGGAATGACCATCCAAAAGCAAAACCGAACAACCAGAACAAATCAGAAATTGTAATACCCAATGATGAATAGGATCTGAAAATCAAAACAAAGGAAATTACAGAAACTAACGCAGAACCTCCGCGCGCAAAAATAGAAAACATCGGGTAAGTAAATCCACCGCATCGCCTTCTGATTCCTAAAGACTCCTTTCCGTTCCTGATTGTAAGAGGCAAAACCATATTTGAATCTGCACAGATAAAAGAAAGCATCATCGGGGCAAGTGCAGCATATAAAACTCTGTACGGTTTTGTATCATGACACAAAAATCTGATGATAACAGGATAAATAATTCCCGCTACGATTATAAAATCCACCAGGAACATAATAATCATCGGGGTGTAAATGCCAGGTGACAGAATAACTTTGAAATTCGATATCCAGTAACACATGATTGCAACCATTAGAACAGAAGTAATTTCCGTAAAAAATACTGCAATATGATAAACAAGTTTAGAAAGTGAATCAAAAAAAGTAATTACCGGTTTAAAAGTAACTTCATCAGCGGCACTTGCCCATCCAAAAAGAAAACCAAGCACAAGACTGGCAAGAATAAAACTACCTTCGCGCAAAGCATCAAAACCTGAAGATGGAAAAAGTTTTAAAAGTCCTTCCTTTATCTTATCAACAGGCTTTGGAATATCAATTCCAAGTGGAATATCTATCGTAATTGGAATTCGCGGCAATTTTACAATCAAAATGGAAATCAAACCAATAAACGTAAGTAAAAGTGAAGAAATCACGATGATTGCCGCCGTCCAGGCAAGTGTTTTTCCAAACAATTTTGATGTACGCAGTTTATTTATAGAAATGACGGCCGTACAAAATACCAGCGGAATGACAATGTAACGTCCAAAACGTATGAATAAATCACTTAAAAAAGCAAAAACTTCGGAACAAGAAGTATTTGACATTGGCAGAATAAAAGAAGCTGCAATTCCAATAACAATTCCAATTAAATATTTTATCCAAACCTTCATATTTCGATTATACCAAAGTCTAGATTGCCTTTCCATACTTCATTATACTTCTAGATATGTCAAATATTCTGTTGATTGGTAAGGATTTGCCTGATGGCAACACTTTTGCTGAAGCTCTTGCCAGTTCCGAAAATACAGTTTTTACGTCTGCAAAATCAGAAAATGAAAGCGTGAATTTTGAATCTGAAAAGATTCTTGCTGCAAAATGGAATAAATCTTCCGCAATTTCTACACATTCACTGCTGATTAATGCCGAAACAAAACTTGGTCAGATAAATCACGTGATTTTTTATTTTGACACAACATATTTTGTCACAAAATTTGAACTTGATAAAACAGAAGAAGTTTCCGCCGCAATTGATACAATGGTTAATCCGTTTTTGTATGCATCCGGCGAACTGATAAAACGTGCCGACCAGAAAAAAGAAAAACTGACAGTAAGTTTTCTAGTAAAAAATTATCCTTCCAAGTGCGAAGTCACACTGAACAGTTCCAAAAATCCTGGAATTTTGCCGGCAAGCATAATTGTAAGCACGGCAGAAGCGGCATTTACAAGCCTTGCAGAAAATTTTGCGTCTTATGTAAAAGACCGGGACTATCTTTCTGTAATTTTAGGAAAATGCAATTCTGCAAATGAACTTTACAAAAGCGAAAAAAATCTTGCACAATGGTTGAACGACGCATACGTTTCCGTAAACACCGCAAAAGTCAAACAAAACGGAAAACACGCCTGTACCTGGAATAAGGCCGGCGCAAAAATTTCTACAGGATTTTCACTTTTTAAAGTGAACCTCTAAAAGGTCTAAATAGTTTTGGGATTTAAAGGATTACAAATGCAGGAATTTTTACAAAATCACGTTGTTATTGTCTATCTTTTGAGATTTCTTCTGAGTTTTGCGTGCGGAATTTGCATGGGACTTGAACGAAAACTCCGGCAGCACGCGGTTGGAATAAGAACCTTAGTTTTAATATGCGTTTCAAGTTGTCTTTTGAGCATAATGTCTTTTGTAATGGCAGATTTTGGGTACATTACAGGTGATCCTACAAGAATCGCGGCCGGAGTTATAACAGGGATTGGATTTATCGGTGCGGGTGGCATTTTGCGCCAAGGATTTAATATCCGGGGAATTACCACAGCGGCCATTATTTTTACAGCTGCCGCTATTGGTCTTGCGTGCGGGGCGGGACTTTACATTCCGGCATTAATAACTCTTGCCCTGGAACTTATTACACTTTTTATCTTTGAAAAAATTGAAAATAAAATATTTCCTGCATCAAATACAAAAGTTATCAGACTGACTTTTAAAAACAGCAACATAAATCAAAATCTGATAAAAGAAATCCTAAAAAATTTTAAAATGATTTTGCTTGATACGGACATTGAGTATTGTCTGGAAAATAAAACCGTGCTCATGACTTTGATGGTAAAAGTCCCGGATGCAACCGACTACCTTGAAGTTGCCTCGAAATTTTCACAAATGCCTGAGCTGATTAATTTCAGTATGCTAAAAAAATAAAACTCTTGATTTAGAAAACTTCACAGATTTTTTTGACTGCCAATTCCAGGATTTTCCGCGGAGTTGCACAATTTATGCGCTGAAATTTCTCGCCTTCCGTACCAAACATATTGCCGTTATCAAGCCAGACTTTCGCCTTATTCAAAATCCGGTCGTTAATTTCGGAGTCACTCAAATCAAAATCAGAAAAATCCAACCACAAAAGATACGTGCCTTCTGGAATTATGACTTTTATTTTTGGACAATAGTTTTCAATATAATTTTTCACAAACAGAATATTCTGCCAGATGTAATTTTTTGCCTGCTCAAACCATTCCGCACCATTTTCGTAAGCGGCAGTGGCAGCAACAATTCCCAAAAGAGAAGGTTCATCGTAGCCGGTTTTACAAACTTCCTTTGCAAATTTTTTGCGCAAATTTTCGTTCGGAATAAAAACGTTTGAAAACTGAATCCCCGCAAGATTAAATGTTTTACTAGGCGCGGTGCAAATCACGCAATTTTGTTTTGTATCTTCATTTAAAGTCGCGTAAACCGTATGAACATTATCTTCAAAAGTGATGTCAGAATGAATTTCATCACTCAAAACAATAACGCCATTTTTCACACAGATTTCAGAAATTTTTTCTAATTCCCATTTTTTCCAGACTCTGCCACCGGGATTATGCGGTGAACACAATATAAAAAGTTTTACACTTTCCTTTTTAATTTTTTGCTCAAAATCATCAAAATCAATTTCGTAATGACCGTTTTTCAAAACTAGCGGACTGTTCACAACTTTGCGGTCAAGAGCGTTTATCATGTTTGAAAAAGGATAATAAACCGGTTTTTGAATTAAAACGCTGTCGCCTTCGTTTGTGCAGGCTTTTATTGCCGTTGAAATTGCAAAAACCACACCGGGAGTATTTACAACCCATTCATTTTGAAAATCAAAATTGTGCCGAATATCAAACCATTTTTTTAAAGCGGAAAAATATCGTTCATCCGGACGACTATAACCGAAAATTCCGTGTTCACAACGATTTTTCAGTGCTTCAACAATGCAGGGCGCAGTCGGAAAGTCCATATCGGCAACCCAAAGACTGATTGCGTCCTCAGGTTTGCCACGCATTTTTGCAAGGTCATACTTTATGGCATTTGTGTCTGTTCTATCCGTAATTTTGTCAAAATCGTAAGTCATTTTTTCCCTCTTTTATTTTTCCAAAGCTTGTTTTAAATCCTGAATCAAATCTTCGGCGTTTTCAATTCCGACCGAAAGCCGCAAAGTGGAAGGCGTAATTCCATTTTTTAAACGCAATTCTTCTGGAACATCTGCGTGAGTCTGAGTTGCTGGGTAAGTTATTAAAGTTTCAACGCCACCAAGACTTTCGGCAAACTGAATCAATTTCACCGCCCCTAAAATTTTCTTGGCAGATTTTTCGTCTATCAAATTAAAAGTAACCATTGCCCCAAAACCGCGCGCCTGATTTTTCATAATTTCGTACCCAGGATGTTCCTTTAACCCCGGATAAATCACCTTTGTCACAGATTTTTGATTTTTTAACCAATTGACAATTTTAATTGCATTAGCCTGAGCCTTTTCCATTCTGACAGCAAGCGTTTTAATTCCGCGCAAAACCAGCCATGAATCAAAGGGCGAAAGTCCCGCGCCGGTAGTTTTTATCAAAAAGCGCAATTTTTCTTGAATGTCCACGCGATCTGTAACAATAAATCCAGCCAGAGTATCATTATGCCCTGCAAGATATTTTGTCCCGGAATGAATTACAACGTCGGCACCCAGCAAAAGCGGATTTTGAAAATACGGCGAAAGAAAAGTGTTGTCCACAATCAGCAAAATTCCGTGTTTTTTTGCAATTTCAGAAAGTTTTTTTATGTCCGTTACATTCATCATCGGATTTGTGGGCGTTTCCACGTAAAAAGCCTTAGTCTGTGCAGTAATTAACGGTTCAACGTCCTCGCAAGAAAAATTTGTCCGCGTGATTTTTAAGCCATTTTTTACAGAAACATTGTCAAAAAGTCGGATTGAACCGCCGTACAAATCAGAATCAACAATAATTTCATCACCGGCAGAAAAAATTTCCATAAAAAGTGTAATTGCCGCCATTCCGCTCGAAAGTGCAAACGCGTCAATGCCTCCTTCCAGCTGACAAACAACCTTTTCCACATGCTCGCGGGTAGGATTTTGCAGGCGAGAATAATCAAAACCGCTGCTCTGACCAACCGCCGGATGCGCAAAAGTTGCCGTCTGGTAAATTGGAAAACTCACAGAACCGTAATGGTCCCCTTTTTTCCCATTTTTTTCCAAATGCAAACACTTCGTTTCTAAACTTACCGACATTTTAAAACCTCCGAAAAACCAATATTGCTTTCAATATACGCAGCCTAAAAGAATTTATATGTGCACAATTTTGCAATTTCTTTGCCTTTTAAAACCGCATAAAGCGAAAGAAGTGTTGCACCGCAACCCGCAGAACCAATATACAATCCTGTATAACTTACAATTCTGTTCGGATGTGTTCGCCACCAGCAATCATTCCAGAATTTTATTCCATCAACACGGTCATCCGCCTTTGAAAGAATTAAATCGGCAGTTCGTTTTGCATAATTCAAAAATTCTTCTTCACCGGTGTAAGTGTACATGTTTACAAAATGTTCAAGAATTCCCGCAGCCCCGCAGCAAAGGCACTGGCAGTTCCAGTATCCCCAGGAATTGTGTTCTGGTGCCCCAGCGCGAACAATTCCCCGTGAAAGTTTTTTTGCCCAGGCTCGATATTCAAAATCCCCGGTAACTTTTTCAAGTTGACGGAAAACATAAGTTGAACCAACCGGCCCATGACATTCACTTAAGTAATAATGCTCAAAAGTCGGACCCTTTACAGGATGATCTTGATACGGAATTAAAGTTCCGCTTTCGTCACCAACAGAAATATTCTGAACATATTTTACGCCTTCCTTTGCAAGATTTAAAAAATATTCGTCTTTTGTGTCCTCGTAAAGATTTGCAAAAATCCAGGCAATTCCAGTTGTTCCATGTGCAAAATTCGGAAAAGTAGTGCCTTTTTCAAAATCAATCAAGCTTAAATCCATAAGCGGCCAGAGTTTTCCACCGTTAGGTGCGTCCACATAATCGTCACCAATCACACGAGCCGCCTTTACCGCAAAATCAAGATATTTTTTTATTCCAGTCTGACGATAGACAAATTCCAGATAAGTTAAAAGTCCGCCGTCCGCAACAAAATCTTCCTGATTACTCCAGTGAAGGCCCTTTTCGTCTTCAACAGACGCTTCCATAATCACATCGGCAACATATAAAAAATAATCGCGATATTCCTTTTTGCCCGTAACGCGATAAAGTTCTTCCGCAAAATAGCCTTCGCCCGCAGGCCCCGCAGACCAGCCGATTGCCCAGCCAGGAACTTTAATAATTCCTTTAATTTCACCGCTCAAAGTTTTTCTATACCAGTCAGCACCAACTTTTGTTGCAATAATGTGCCGGCACGCTTCTTCAGCCTCCGTCAGCCAGCGTTTATTTCCGGTCATTTCATAAAGTCTGATAAAGAAAAATCCAATTCCCGCTGAACCAGTATAAAAACTTTTGTCAGTAAACATTTCAGAATCCGCGTTGTATTCATCCTGTCCTTCCGGATTTTTTCTCCACAAACGGCCGTATTCAGTTTTAATCGCAAGAGTGTCAATCCATTCTGCAACATCAATCGCCGCATTCAAATAATCTTCTGCCGTATTTTTCTTAAAAATTTTTGGAATATAATTTCCCATTTCGTTTTCCTTAATTTTATTTTATTTTTCTGGGCGTGCCCCTTTGGGTCAGGCTTTTCGGGGTTCCATTTCATTCCATTGCTTCGCAAGGCCTTCGGCCCCCCTACAATCCTTCACGCAAAAACACTCTTCCTATTTGTAAATATTCGTAGAAAGATATTTAAATCCGTTATCCGCAAGAATTACTACAATATTTTTTCCATTCGCTTCAGGACGTTTTGCAATCTGCAAAGCCGCATTTACCGCAGCCGCTGCCGACTGTCCCAAAAAAATACCATCAGATTTTAATAAATCACGACCAGTCTGATAAGCCTCATCCGCATTTACATCAATACATTCATCGTAGTTCCAGTTTTTAAAAAATCCCGGAATATTTTTTTCAATCACATTATGAAATGCCAGAACGCCATCAATTGTATTTTTTTCCGGGTGAGCAGGATCTTTCCTCGATTCAACCGCTGGCTGAACTCCAACAATTTTTACTTCTGGATTTTTTTCTTTTAGATATTTACTGCAGCCAACTAAAGTTCCACCGGTACCAACCAAAGCAACAAAATAATCAACTTTTCCGTCAGTATCCTCCCATATTTCTGGGCCGGTTGTGTCGTAATGCGCCTGAGGATTAAAAGGATTATCCCCTTGATTTAAATAAATTCCGCCACGGCTCAAAGCATAATCTTCCATAATTTTTGTAAGAACTTTAAACGAAAGTCCGGTTGTATTCAGCATTTCTGTAAAACCAGGAACTTCTGAACAAGGCACTAATTCTGCACCGTAAGCCTT
The DNA here is from genome assembly GCA_963648145.1 of bacterium. GTDB lineage: Bacteria > Spirochaetota > Spirochaetia > Treponematales > Treponemataceae > Treponema_D. The sequence continues at coordinate 26,155 of CAVJCY010000021.1, forward strand.
TAAAATCTGAGTCCGCTCAGCACTTACACCCGGCTGTAAAATTACAATATATTTATATCCGCGGGCATTTGCAAAAGCAGCAGTAGCAATTCCGGTATTTCCGCTTGTAAAATCAATTATTGTTCCGCCTTTTTTTAATTTTCCGGATTTTTCCGCTTCATTTATCATTCTCAAAGCAATTCTGTCTTTTACGCTTCCACTCGGATTAAAATATTCAAGTTTTCCAAGAATTTTTCCGCCTGAATTGTTTGATTTTTCTAAATTTGTAAGTTCAACCAGCGGTGTACGGCCTACAAGTTCTGTAATTGATGAATAAATTTTTGACATATTTTCCCTCCTTGATTTTTTTATGCAGTTTTATTTAGGACGTTTTCAGAGTTACCTCTAAAAATTGCAGTTTTTAGAGGTTCCCTTAATTTCCGTAAATTCCTTTGTTGCAGGATTGTAAACGTAACCTTCCGGGATTCCGTCAATTGAAACATAACCACGCTTTATAAAATCTTCCTCATTTGTGGTAGATTTTAAAACCCCGAGTGACTTTAATTCGTGAACTGCATTTTCAAAAGTCTGACGACCTTTTTCATAAGACGATTCATAATTGAGCGTTCTTAAAATTGCAGCGTTTTCTTCAACCGTGCCGGAAGTAAAATTATTTTCAAGCTGGATTTTTGCCGCTTCTTCCGGAACTGCCTGCACAAATGCAGATGCTTTTTGAATTGCCCGGATATACGCTTTTACCCCCTCAGGATTATTTTTCAAAAAATCTTCCGTTACAAAAATCTGACAGCAGTATTCATCTTTAAATTTTTCATCAGTACCGGTATTTAAAATTTCACGGTAGCCGAATTCCTTTTGAACTTTTGTCGCCATCGGTTCGTGAAGGGCAATTACATCAACCTGATTATTCTTTAACGCAAGGGCAAGGGCACTCATTTCAAACTGCAGAAATTCCACCTCAGAATCAGCAAGCGAAACTTTTATTCCGTAATCACCAAGTTTTCGTTTTAAATTCACAACCGAAGAATCTGTTAAATTCATTGCCCCGATTTTTTTATTTTTCAAATCTGTAACAGACTGAATTTCAGCCTCAGCACGCACAAAATACCGTGTACAACCAGTGTGAACACCAGTCGCAAATACAATCGGAAGCCCGTTTTCCATTGACTGAAGACAAGACGAAATCAATTCAAATCCCGCGTGAACTTTTCCTGAACCAACTAATTCCGCAGTCGTTCCAGCAGCCCCAGTCTGATGCAGAGTTTCAACTTTCTGCCCTATTGCTTCAAATTCTTTTTCAAAATATCCGTTCAAAACAGCAATATGCATTGGAATTGCACAAAGACTTCCCGTTCTGTAACCGATTACAGTAACCTGTTCTTTTTTTGAACAGCCCGAAAAATTAAAAATTAGTGACGCAAAAAATACAAAAACTGCAATTTTTCCTGATTTTTTCATAAATCCTCCATTTTACAAAACATATTCCACTTCATTTATCTGACCTGCAAAATTCAAGATTTCAAGAATCTTTGTTCTGTAGTTCAAGAAAACGTCCTGCTTTCTGGCACGCGGACGGCCAAGTTCAATTTTTATGATTTTTTCAACTTTTGCCGGACGAGGGGTCATAACCACAACAAAATCACTTAAATAAACCGCCTCATCAACATCGTGAGTCACCATCACCATAGTCATATTTTTTTCTTTTTTGATTCTTAAAATTTCATCCTGCATTGTCATTCGGGTAAAAGCATCAAGTGCCCCAAGCGGTTCATCAAGCAGAAGAATTTTCGGATGGCAAACAAGGGCTCTCGCTAAACTTGCACGCTGATTCATTCCCCCTGAAACCTGATGTGGATATGATTTTTCAAACCCCTTCAAACCGGTCAATTCAATATATTCATCCACAAGATTTTCATTTCCCTTGTAGATTTTTTTTGATTTCAATCCAAACGCAATATTTTCGCGAATCGTAAGCCACGGAAAAAGATTTGCCTGCTGAAACGCAAATCCTCTGTCTCTTCCAGGTCCCCTTAAAATTTTACCGTCAAGAAAAATTTTCCCCTCAGTAGGATTTTCAAGGCCCGCAATACATCTTAAAAGTGTAGTTTTTCCGCAACCAGAAGGACCTATAAGACTTACAAAACTTCCCGCTGGAATCTCAAAATTCACACCGTCAAGAGCCGTAATATTTTCGCCGTCGGAATCAAAAATCTTCGTTACATTTTCAATTTTAATTTCGCCTTCCATACCGTACTCCTATTTTTTTATAAGTCCGTTCTGCCATCTCAAAATTTTTTTACGGATTTTCAGAAGAATCGCAATAATCAGATTACAAAAAAGTGCTATCAGAATCAGACCCGCATAAACACCTTTAAAATCCGCCATTTCCTTTTCCATATTGATAAACCAGCCGATTCCTGCTTTTGCCCCGAACATTTCAGCACTCATCAATGCAATAAAAGACGAACAGACTCCAAAAAAAATTCCCTGAAAAATATCCGGAAGTGCCGCCGGAACTGCAATCTTAAAAATCTGATCAAATTTGCTGCTTCCAAGCGTCTTTCCCACTTCAAAATAAGAATTCGGTACATTCTGAATTCCGGAACTTGTCAAAAGAACCACCGGAAACCATACCGAAAGCACAATTATAAAAACACTTGCACCAAAGGTTGAAGGAAAAACAACCAGCGAAAACGGGATCCATGCAGTTGCAGGAATAGGGCCAACCACACGAATAACAGAATTCAGCCAGTAGTGAACACGGCGGGAAAATCCCAATGCCACGCCCGTCAAAAACCCGAACAAAACACCAGAAATCACGCCAAAAAACAAAAGTTTAAAAGAATGAATAATACACTTAAAAATCAGTTCCCGAGATTCCACAAAAACAGAAAGAATATTATCAAAACTTGGAAAAAGCAAAACCGGAAAAACTGCCATTTTTGCCGTCAGAATATTTAAAACTGAAAGAAAAATAAAAAGAACAAAGATTTTTGGGCCGTTTTTTTCAATATGATTTCTAATCTTTTCAATAAAAAAGCTCAGGATTAACAAAAACAAAATTAAGAAGAACAAAAATACAAGTAAAAACTTAAAATAAGGCAACAAAGCCACCGGATGACGGGAACTGTCTTTTATGAAAATTTCCAGAGATAAAGCCACTAAAATTCCAAGAAATGAAGAAAATCTTAAAAAAAAATTTTTCATAAAATCCTCAGCAATCGTTTTTCCTACTTAACTAGTAGGTTTATATGTTATTTTATAAAACTATTTACCTAGTCTGTCAATAGGAAAATAAAAAATGTCTTCAGATTTAAAATTCACCGGTCAACACGCCAGTACCCAGAATTTTAGAATTTTTTAGTGTTCATCGTCATTTGCTTTTGCCAATTTGCTTTTATAAGCCTTACGAATAAGAAAAATCCCAACAAGGTTAGAAATAATCGTGGCAATATCAAAAGCCATCGTCGTAAAATTCTTAAAATAAAAATCGTAAATTGCCCACATTGCCTGCGCCAGAATAATCAGAAGTTTCAGTAGAAACTCGTTTTTAGAATCTACGCACCAGGTAAAAATGCACGCAGCAAAAGTCGGAAGCCAACCTATAAAACCCGCGTTATTAAAAATCGCCGTAAAAGCAATCTGAATCGCAATAAAAATAACTTTCAGGTACCACTTTAAATCAAATTTCAATGACAGAAGATTGCGCACAATGCTCACAAAATCTGCAATTGCACCACTAATTCCGCCAAGTACAAGATTTCCTGTCCCCAAAATCAAATATTGAACGCACTGTCCGGCAAGAATCTTCTTTCTTCCTTTCAAAAATCCAACGGCAACCATAAACGCCGAACCAACAAGACAAACAATATTTCCAATAATAATCCGATTCACGCTGATATTTTATCAAATCGGGCAAAAAAAAACTCAAAAATGATTTTTAAAAAATGCCCTTAACCACCTTTGAGTTTTAGCGTCATTATGATTTTTCCGACAAGACTATTCAAACTTATAAATACTTTCTTCTGACCACGGATACTGAGTCATATACTCGCCGTGATACATATCAGATTCGTTCATTGGCTTACCGTTCAGATAATCAATAAAATCACAGCCAAACTGAGTAAAATCCGCGGCATAAGTGTCCCCAGAATGTTGAATAATGTTTGCAGCCCCAACTTTTTCCAGCGAAGATTTCAAATCCGCAAGAATTTTTGTCATATAACTTTGTGTATTGCGGTCATAATTTGAATCTTCAAAAACCGTTGCCGCAATATCCTTTCTAGTACATGCCGAACCCTGACGGTCTATCAAAAATGCCAGGAATTCCTTTGCCTTTGAACGCCCAAATTTAACGGCAGTTCCATCAACAAAAAAATCAAAATTACCAAAAGTCTTGGCATAAAATCTTGGCTTTTGACTGTCTTCTGCAAATGCAGTTTTCTGAAGTTTTTTATAATTTTCCAGTTCCACAAGAACGGCCTCTTTTTTAATTGGCTTTAAAAGATAACCAATCGCGTGAGTTTTAAAAGCTTCAAGCGCAAACTGAGGGTAACCGGTGGTAAAAATCACGGAAGTCATCGGCGAAACTTCATGAATTTTCTTTGCCAGCTCAAGACCAGTCATTTCCGGCATATCAATATCCAAAAAAGCAATCTGAATTGAATTAGTTTCAAGAAATTTCAAAGCTTCATTAACATCTCTAAAACCGTTAACTTCCTGAAATTCCGGAATTTCCTTCAAAGTTTCAATAATGTCAGCCAAAACAAATTTCTCATCATCAACGCAAATTACTTTCATAAAAACTCCTGAAAAAATCTACCTATTAATATAACACCCAAAATTGTTAAAAACCACTTGTTCTTTTGGATTTTGAATGTTAAAGTCTGTCTTACTCGCTCGGAGGGCACGTTGTTCAATAGAAATAACAGCCGGATAAGGCGCAGATTGAAATGTCTGTTCCTTGTCCGGCTTTTTTTTTTGAGGGAACCTCTAAAAATTGCAATTTTATTTGAGGTGCTTATGGACTTCCTAAACGGAAAAATTAAACCTATTTACTTTAAGTATCTTGGCTCAGCGTTTGGCAGTGCCTTGATTACATCAATTTATTCTCTTGTTGATATGGCAATGGTCGGTCAGTATCAAGGACCGGAAGGAACTGCTGCACTCGCCGTAGTTGCTCCGGTCTGGAACATCATTTACAGCCTTGGACTTTTGATGGGAATCGGCGGCAGCGTAATTTTCAGTGCAAAACGCGGAGAAATAAATAAAAATCAGACCGATTCAACCGAAAATCAAAAAAAATACTCAAAATCAACGGAATCCACAGAAAATCAATATTTTACAATCGCACTTTTGGGCTCAGTTTTTCTGTCGATAATTTCCTGGATTTGCGTTTTTGTCTTTGACAACCAGATTTTAACATTTTTCGGAGCCGACTCCAGCCTTCTGCCGCTTGCAAAAGATTATGTGAAACCCGTAAAAATCGTTTTTCCGCTGTTTTTGTTCAATCAGATGCTGGCAGCGTTTTTACGAAATGACAAAAATCCTTCCCTTGCAACGACCGCAGTACTCGCCGGCGGAATTTTCAACGTTTTTGGCGACTACTTTTTTGTTTTTACCTGCAATATGGGCATTTTCGGTGCTGGACTTGCAACAGCAATCGGCTCTGGAATCTCATTCATAGTTATGCTAACACACTTTTTCACGAAGAAAAATTCACTGAAAGTCGTGAAAGTTCAGCGTCCATTCAAAAAATTACAGGAAATCAGCGTTACAGGCTTTTCCACATTTTTTATTGACGTGGCAATGGGCATCTTGACCGTTTTTTTCAATAGACAGATTATGCATTATTTCAATTCCGATGCTCTTGCGGTTTACGGTCCGATTATCAACGTCAGCACATTCGTTCAGTGTTGTGCATATAGCGTGGGCCAAGCCGCCCAGCCAATCATTTCCACAAATTACGGTGCCCATAAAGGAGCCAGAATTAAAGAAACACTCGGACTCGCAATCTGGACAAGCACGTTTTTTGCAATTTTCTGGACCGCACTCAGTCTTGCTTGCCCAAACCTCTACATCAGAATTTTTATGAAACCAACACCTCAAATTTTACAAATTGCACCGGCAATTATCAGAACCTACTCGCTTTCGTTCCTGCTTTTACCGTTCAATATTTTTTCGACCTATTATTTCCAGTCCCTCATGAAAGCAAAAACAGCCCTCATAGTTTCAGTTTCACGCGGTCTGGTAGTCAGCGGACTTTTTATCCTGATTTTACCGTTAATTTTCGCACCACAAACAATCTGGCTTGCAATGCCCCTCACAGAAATTCTCGTGTCCATTTACGCAACCATAATGATAAAAAAGTACACAAAAGCACTCCTAGAAGAATAATGACAGGGCGTGTCGCCGCAACCTGCGGTTGCTTGCGTCGCTATATCCGCCCTTCGCTATTCGCTCATTGCCGGCAAGCCGGCAACTTCGGGGCTCCTAGCGCTCACGCAAACAACAGTCAAAATAATTATTTTTTGCCTAAAACTGTAAAATTACTTGCAGGGTTGCAGAAAATAATTCCGCTACCGGCTTCTGAAAGACACGGGAGGGCTGCAATTGCGTTTACAATTTCGTCTTTTTTGTCTTTTGGCACAAGAATCATCAGCATTTCTTTTTCCGGCACAATGTGAACGCCTAAAAATGTTGAATCTCCTTCTTTTGCGGTACCTTTTGCACTGATTATTGTTCCACCGCCGGCACCGGCTTTTCTGGCAGCATCCATAACATCTTCTGCAAATCCTTTATTTACAATTATATTTATCATTTCGTGTGAATTTGTCATATTTTCTTCCTTTTGTGTAATCTGGTCTGCGGAATTTTTTTGTCCGCCTTTTATAAATCCTTCTACATCCAGAGTGAACAGAACGCCAAAATGTTTTTTGCTTTCACATTTTTTCGCAATTTTTTCTATTGCAGAAGGAATAATTTTTTCATCGGCTACAATGTATGCAATGTCTTTTGATAAATCTCCAAAACCAAAAAGCTGAATGATATTGCTGCTGGCAGTGCCTCGTCCCATGATTATTGTGCCGCCAGTTGCGCCAGCTTCTTTTGCTGAATCTGTAACAAGTTCTCCGCTGTTGTGCGGAACAATACTGATAAGCAATTTATACATTTGAACCTCCGTTTGTGGAAGATGATAGTTTTTCCTGCTTTTTAGTTTTTATTCGGACAATAATTCCCATTATCTGAATTGCAATCAAAGGCATCATTGCTACAAGTGCAATTACTCCGAATGAATTTGTTGAACCGCCACTGGCACTTGATGCTCCGATTGTAAATGACAGAATGAACGTTGAAGTCAACGGTCCAGAGGCAACTCCGCCGGAATCAAAACCAATTGCCGTGTACATTGACGGAGAAAAAATCATCAGAAACATTGCAATAATGTATCCCGGAACTAAAATCCACTTGAGATTGAATCCTGCAACGGCTTTTACAAGTGCAAGTCCGATTGCAATTGCCGTTCCCGCAGAAAGGAATACCAAGAGGAATCTTCGTTTAATTGTGCCGCCAGAAACCTGCTCTACCTGTTCACTCAAAACCCAGACTGCCGGTTCAGCACAAACAATAATTGCTCCAAGTATAAGTCCTGTACAAATTAACAGAACGTACCAGCCGGCGTGCGTCAATGCTTTTTGTCCAAGAACTTCGCCAAGTGCGGCACCCGCCTGAGAAAATCCGCCGTTTACGCCGGTAAGAAAGACTGTAAGTCCCACAAAACTGTATGCAAAACCAATCAAGATTTTTATAACCTGCCGTTTTGTAAGTTTTAAAAGGAAAATCTGGAATAAAATAAAAAGTCCGAGTAACGGCAAAATTGAAGTTGCAGATTCTTTTAAAACAGAAGCAATAATTTTTCCGAATGGAGAAAATAATTCGTAAAAAATTCCGTGTGGAACGGTTGCTGCTACTGCCATTTCTGCACTTTCTGCTGCCGGAACAAAACCATTAATTTTCTGTTGCATAAGGATTGCATACAAAATTACCGCTGTAACCGGTCCAACCGAAACAATGCCGGTTAATCCAAAAGAATTTCCGCTTGAATCTTTATTGCGAACGGAAGAAACGCCAAGCCCCAAAGCCATAATGAACGGCACGGTCATAGGACCTGTTGTTGCTCCGCCAGAATCAAAAGCAATTCCAACAAATGAATCTGGAGAAAAGAATGTAAGTGCAAAAAGTGCAACGTAAGCAATCAAAAGTGTAATTTTTACGTTGAAATTCATTACCGTACGCAAAAGTCCGACGGTAATAAAAAGTCCAACTCCGCCGGCAATTGCAAAGGTCAAGCCACTTTTGTGTACAAAAGGATAAATTCCGCGTACCTGATCAACAAAAACCTGAATATCTGGTTCTGCGGCCGTTACAATAAATCCGATTACAAAGGCACAGATTAAAAGTAACGGAAGATTGCGCTTTTTGGTAAGTTCTGCACCGCAGCGTTCGCCCATAGGCTGAATTCCCATATCAACGCCAAGAAGAAAGATTGTCAGCCCGATAATCAAAAGTATTCCGCCAATGACAAAACGTCCAAGCAACAGCCCGTCAAGTTTTGCAACACTAAGACCTAGCAAGAGGACAATTCCCATTATTGGAAGTACAGAAAATGCTGTTTCTTTAAATTTCTGTAGTATATTCATAAGTTAGAGCACCCCTTTAATTTATGATTTACTTGTAAATGCGGAATATCCTTTTTTTGCAATTCCATCACACCACTGTTTTGCATAATGTTTAGCACCTTCAAGGTCGTGGTCACGGTAATTTCCGCATTCTTTTTCTGTTGTGGCAGGAACCGGCTTGTCCCAAACGGCAACTTTAGTCAAAACATTCATCATATGATTTGCAATTTCTTCTTCTGAATGTTCGCCCCAAACCGTAAAATAAAATCCTGTACGGCAGCCCATAGGACTTAAATCAATAACGTCCGGCATTTCGTCACGGATATATTCTGCAATCAGATGTTCAAGGGTATGAACTGCACCGGAGGGCATAAATTCTTTGTTTGGTTGAGTAAATCTGATGTCGAATTTTGTGACGGTATCACCTTTTTCACCTTCTTTGTGCGCGGCAAGCCGAACAAATGGTGCAGTGACTTTTGTGTGGTCAAGATTGAAAGAATCCACATTGTACTTTTTTTCTGCCATGTTTTTGCCTCCTCGTAAAAACATTTAGAATAAACTTATCTTGATTTTTAAATTTTAGAAATGAGTTCAATCAGGCACTGGCTGCTGACGTATGACGCTTCCGCTTCTGAATAAGTCGCCTTTACATTTTCATCCGCACAATCAGACATACATCTGATGATTACAAAAGGAATTCTACTGATATAGCAGGCATGTGCAATTGCACTGCCTTCCATTTCTACGCAGGCCGGATTAAAATTCTTTAAAATAAAGTCTTTTTTTTCACCGCCGGCAATAAATTGATCCCCGGAAGCAATCCGTCCTTTTATGATTTTATGATTTTTAGAAATTTCCGAATTATTAAAAGTTTTGATTACAAGATTTGCCAGTTCTTCGTCCGCCTTAAAAGTTTCAGGAAACCCCGGAACCTGCCCCATGTTGTAGCCAAAAAATGTCGTGTCAAAATCATGATAAACAGCCTCTGTCGAAACAACAAAGTCATAAATGTTCAGACCTTTTTTTGTGGCACCGGCAATTCCCGTGTTAATTATTTTTTCTGGCTTAAAATTCAAAATCATCAGTTGAGTGCAAAGTGCGGCGTTCACTTTTCCAATTCCACATTTTACGACAACAACGTCTTTGTCAAAAAGTTTTCCTTTGAAAAAATCATAGCCGTTTAAACTGAATTTTTCTTTTGATGACATTTTGGAAAAAATATTTTCTACTTCAGCATCCATTGCACCAATTATTCCAATCATTGCCTTAACTGCTCCTGAATTTCATTTTCTTTGTCTGATTTTTTTTGAATTTTATAATGTTCAAGAACATCATCCAGAAGTTTATCTTCCAGATGCATTTTTTTTATCACAAGGCGGGTAAGTTTTTTGTAAAAGAAAAATGCAAAGAAAACTCCTGTTACAAAAAGCGCAATAAGCACAATCGGGTATGCTACTTGGATTGCCTCGCCATCAAGATTCATCACGTTGAACATAATCAAAGAGGCAATAGTAATCAAAAGTGCAATCACAAGAATTGTAAAAACAATCTGAACCAGGCTTGTAATAATCATAAACGTGTTTGAATTGTTCTTTTTTGTGCGCCATTCAATCTGTTCTTTTTTTCTGCGGGCTTTTTCCGCTTCGTCCAAATCCTGCATGTCCATATTTTTTCTCTGTTTTTAGATTTTTAGAGGTTCCCTTTTTACGATTTTTCGTTTTCTGATTTTTTATCTTCCGGCTTTTTTACAAGTGTAACGATAAAAGAAACAAGAAGGAGAATTCCGCAGATTACAACCGCAGAATCAGCAACATTAAAAGTTGGCCAGCGTTCCATTTTAAATAATTTCAGCGGAGAATTATCCGCACCAAACCACTTAAAATCAATAAAATCGACAACGCCTTCTTTACGGAAAAAACGGTCAATAATGTTTCCAAGCCCGCCGCCAATAACTCCGGTAATTGCCCAACGCTGAAGTTTTGTAAAATCCTTATTTCTGAAGTAAACGACAATGACTAGAATAATCACGATGAGAGGAATTGCACAGAACAGAAAATTTCGTGCCGTTGCCGACCATGAAGCACCCACACTGAATGCAACGCCCGTATTTGCAACGTGAATGATTCTCAAAAAATAATCAGAAACGACTTTTGAACCGTCAGCAAGCGTTTTGTACAAAGGCATAAACTGCGCTCCGATTGTTCCAAGAGGAATTTTATCCACAATAATTGATTTTGTAATCTGATCTAAAATTATTACCAGAGCCGTTAATGCAAACGGAACAATTTTCATAATCAGAGCCTTTTTTTTGTTATTTTCAGAAGTTTTAATATTTTCAGTTTTGTTTTCGCTCAATTTCTTTTCCTTTTTTTACTTTATTTCAGACTAAATATACTGATTTTATAGACCTGTGGTCAAATCAATAAACACAGTTTCAATTCCTTTTTCTGCCTTAAGTTTTTCTGCAACAAGATTTACGCCAACAGTTTCTGTTTCGTAGTGACCGCCGCCAATCACGTTAATGCCCATTTCTTCCGCATAATGATACTGCTCATGCTGAAATTCCCCGGTAATATAGGCGTCAAGACCAAGAGCAACCGCCTGTTCAACGTCCTCGCTGGCACCTCCGGAAATTATTCCCACAGTTTTGATTTGTTTTTTGCCAAACGGAAGAATTACATCAGGCTTTTTTCCCGGTCGCATAACTTTTTGGGCAAGTTCTTCTATTGTAATGGGAGCTGAAAGTTCTCCGTAACAACCGATTGTCATATTACGCCATTCGCCAAATCCTTTTGTGTTTTGCAAATTAAGGTGGGCTGCAAGTCCAAAATTATTACCATAAGGATTATTTGCATCCAAAGGAATGTGATAAGCGCAAAGTGCAAGGTCATTTTTTATAAATGCAAAAACTCTTTTATAGTAAGAACCTGTAATTCTGTTGCATCCGCCCCACAAAATTCCGTGATGAACAAAAAGCAAGTCGGCACCTGCTTTTGCGGCAAGACTGGCGGTTGCCTGGCAGGCATCAACTGCAAATGCAACTTTTTTGATTTGTTTAGAATCCGGTGCACTGTTTTGAATTTGAATTCCGTTGAGCGACGGGTCTCTGGGGAAATTTTCCTTTTTTAAAAAAGAATTAAAATAATTGTCAATTTCGTTTAAAGTCATTTTTTCAGCCAGGCTCCTCTCATTGCTTCTCTACTTTTTAAAACAAGATAGCGTGTTATAAAATAAGTATTGTCTTTTGAGCTTCCTAAAATTTTTGCCAGAAATGGATTTGTCTGTTCAACGCAGCCGTATCCGGCAGTTTTATATTCCGGAATTGAATCTAGTGCAAAAACTCCAGCAATTTTGTTTCTATGATTTTTTGCAAATTGAACAGTACCATTATCCGTAATCCCGTCACTTATCAAAAAGAACGAACATTCGTCGCCGTATCGCTGAATCAAAATCGGCAAAAGTGCCTCTAATTCCTGAATAGTGTTCTGAGTGTAAGTTGCACCAAAACTTAAAAAATCCTGATTGTGTTTTACGCTTTCAAAAAGCATTGCAGTGCGCCTAAATTTCTTAGAATTTGAAATTTTACCGTCAATCCAGTGCGAATCTTTTGTGTAAAAGTCTGCAGAAACGATTGTGGTACCCTCCCTGGCAACCATCTGAAGGTAAGGACGATAATTTATAGAATCCGCACGTTTATCAGGAACTAAAATTGCAACATTTTTGCGTGTTTCAAAATCAGGAAACAAAGTATATTCGTGAATAATCAGATTCTGCTCAGAAAAAACGGACGAAGGCACAAATCCGGAAGTAAAATTTCCCCTAAAATTAACCGTCCGCTCCGTAATACCAGTATCGCGAGTTCGTTTTTCAACCGGAAAAAAAATAATTATGAAAATCAATGCAAAACTGGAAAAAATCGTGGTGATTATAGCCCAGAATTTCATCATATTACTAAAATGGTCAATAAAAAGTTTTGAATTAAAGCGGATAAGAGCGTGAAAATTAGTCAAAGTTACAAAAGTGCTCAAAATTATCGCCACAAAACAATACATATCAAATCCCCATGCAAAAATCATGAGGACTGTAAGAAAAAGACTCAAAGGGCCCAGCACAACCAGCGACCCAAACCCCGTTTTTTTAATAAAAAAGACCCGAAGATTCGTGAGCAGAAGCAATACAAAAATCAGCAGATAACCAAAAAATTTCATTTAGCCCATTTTATCACAGATTACGCTCAGCGTGTCGCCCCAAAGCACATTTTCAGAGTTAAATTTTTTAATTATGGGTGCTTTGTATTTTTCTACTTTTTGCCTCTTTTGAACCAGCGGCGAATAGAACCAGGAA